>JAFQZS010000017.1 GCA_017405765.1 Clostridia bacterium | reverse complement strand
TTAAGCAAGAAAAAGAAAACTTGAAAGCAAGGTTATAATATTACTTTTCAATATACTTCTCTTGCTTTGTAAGCAAGAATAAATTTTAGAACCAAGGTTCTAAGACTCCTATCCCCCTGCCGGGGGGCGTACTTTTGCAAACAAAAGTACCAAAATTTCCGAGAGACTGCCGCCTCTCGGACTCTGGGCTCCCTCGCTCCAACACCGCCTATCGGCGGCGCCAGCCGCTCGGCGTTACTCAAATATGACTTATGTCTCGCCATCTACTGGAGATAAGCGCAATTTACCTTATAGCTTGGAGCCTTTTCGCCATGAGGGCGCATTCTGGAAACTTCCTTCCCCACTGGTGTTCCGCGGCCGAGCCGCTCCAAGTCTTTGGTGCCCGCTAGAAGAAGGCTGGATTAAACAAGCCGCTTATTAGAAAAAGCCCGCAAGCAACGGGAACCGAAGTGTCGGGCGCATCGTGCGCCCGTCAAATTGGTGGAGAAGATATCTTGAATTGGCCCTCACATCGAGGAAGGCTGGAAGTATAAACTTAGATTACATCATTCTGGCCGAAGATTGAAGATGAATAATTTGCATTAAGAGGCGCAGTATGGGCCTGTGGGTTTCCCCTCGTGAGGGGACGGGGGAGCAAAGCTCCCCGGCAATTTTGGTACTTTTCCCGTGAAAAGTACCGCCCGCCGCGTAGGCGGATAAAGTCTTTAGAACGCAGTTCTAAAAAATTTCCCTTGCTTTTAAGCAAGAAAAAGGATAATTGAATAGGAGTTATAGAACGCAGTTCTAAAGAAACTCCCCGCCTACGCGGCGGGCGTATGCGAAGGAGTACGGATTGCCACGTCGGGCTGTCGCCCTCCTCGCAATGACCTGTAGGGGGAGGCGTCCCGCCGTGTGGGGGCTTATGTATAAGATCCTTCGCTGCGCTTGCGCTTCGCTCAGGATGACAAAGGGAGGCGTCCCGCCGTGTGAGGCGTATATGCATACACCTCATCCGTCTGCTTCGCAGACACCTTCCCCTCGAAGGGGAAGGCTTTTGAACGCAGTTCTAATAAAACCGCCCCGCTCGCAGACGGTCGTCTGCGGGCGGGGCCCCTTTTTTCGTTATTCTTCTTTTACAAGCTCCTTCAGCGAAGCCGCAAGGCCGCCCAAAGCCTGTATCTCCGAAGGAATGATTATCTTCGTCGCGTTGCCCTCGCTTACATGCTCTAGCGCCTCGAAGCTCTTTAACATAAGCACTGCGCGGTCGGGCTCTGCCGCCTTTATCTTTCTTAGACCCTCGGCCGTAGCCTCCTGCACCTTTAAGATGGCCTCGGCTTCACCCTCGGCGCGGCGTATCTGCGACTCCTTCTGCGCCTCCGCCGCAAGGATGGCCGACTGCTTGTCTGCCTCCGCCTGAAGTATCACGGACTCCTTTTGTCCCTCGGCCACGAGTATCGCCGCTCTCTTTTCGCCTTCTGCGCGTAAGATCGCCTCGCGGCGCTCGCGCTCCGCCTTCATCTGCTTCTCCATGGCCACCTGTATCTCGCGCGGCGGAATGATGTTTTTAAGCTCCACGCGGTTTATCTTTATGCCCCATGCGTCGGTGGCAACGTCGAGTATCTCGCGCATCTTCGAGTTTATCGTATCTCTTGAAGTGAGCGTCTGGTCAAGCTCCATGTCGCCTATGATATTTCTCAGCGTCGTCGCCGTTAAGTTCTCAATGGCGCGCATCGGGCTCTCAACGCCGTAAGCGTAAAGCTTCGGGTCGGTTATCTGGAAAAATACTACCGTGTCTATCTGAATAGTTACGTTGTCCTTCGTGATAACGGGCTGCGGCTTAAAATCGGCCACCTGCTCCTTGATGCTCACCTTTCTCGCGATCCTGTCGATAAAAGGTATGAGAAAGTGAAGCCCTACGCCCCACGTATTTATATACGCGCCGAACCTCTCGATAACGTATGCCGAGGCCTGAGGCACTATCTTTATACGGCTTATCAGGAATATAACGACCAATGCCAAAATAATAATAGGTACAAGCATGTTTTACTCCTCCTTTTCACTTGACTTTACTGCAGGCTCAACAATAAGCTTTACTCCGGAGATCTCGCGTATAACGGCTTTATCCCCCGATGAAAGCTTTATATCGTCCGACACGGACCTTGCGGTCCAGTCCTGTCCCATCACCTTCGCCGCGCCCCTGCCCAAAAGATTATCTATATCCTCGGTTATCACGCATTCCATGCCGATAAGGCGGTCGGCGTTCGTGCGCCTAAGCTTCGGCGTGAGTATCTTTTTTACCACCCGGCGCGTTGAAAGTATAAGCACGATGGATACTATCAAAAACAGCACTATCTGCCAAACGGGCTCAAGCCCCAGATTCGCGGCTATCATGGATACTATCGCGCCCAACGCGAACCATATGGCGACGAGCTGCACCGAAAATACCTCCAAAAGCGCCGCGACCACGATAACTGCCAGCCATATCCATACCCAGTTCATTTTACCCGCCCCCTTTCTTGGAAAAAAGACGAATCTTTACTGTAACAGTCTTCCGTCTGCCTTGTGAAGCTTACGAGCGAAACATATGACAGATCCATGTCCGTTCGTCTACTATGACGGTCCCCCGTCTGCCTTGTGAAGCTTACGATTCAGAATATACAATAAATTTATGTCCAATTTGTTAAAAAATAATCAATAGGCGGTTAATTCGCGCGTTTACTTTTTATTCTCCGCCTTCTTTGCCGCCTCCATCTTCATGCGCGCCTCTTTTGAAAGATACTTCTTTCTCAAACGGAGGAAATTCGGCGTTACCTCCAAAAGCTCGTCGTCGGCGATAAATTCAAGGCACTGCTCAAGGCTCAACACCTTGTGCGGCGTAAGCCTTAACGCCTCGTCGGAGCCGGACGCGCGCATATTCGTAACGTGCTTTTTCTTGCACACGTTCACGGCCATGTCGCCCTCGCGGCTGTTTTCGCCCACTATCATGCCCTCGTACACGTTCACGTTGGGGCCGATAAAGAGCGTTCCCCTGTCCTGCGCGTTATAAAGGCCGTAAGTCACCGACTTGCCCGTTTCAAACGCCACGAGCGAACCGCGCGTGCGCTCCTGTATCTCGCCGCGCATCGGCTCGTATCCCTCGAATATGGAGTTTATAACGGCCGTGCCCTTTGTCTTCGTCATCATTTCGCTTCTGTAGCCGATAAGTCCGCGCGAGGGGACCATAAATTCTATGCGCGAATAGCTCTGCGTAGGCGTTATCGAAAGAAGGTCGCCCTTTCTTAGATTAGTGCTCTCGATGACCGTTCCCACATATTCCTCCGGCGCGTCCACCACGAGACGCTCCATAGGCTCGCAGAGCTTGCCGTCCACCACCTTAGTTATTATCTTCGGCTTTGATACAAGAAATTCATACCCTTGGCGGCGCATGTTCTCTATGAGCACGGCTATATGAAGCTCGCCGCGTCCCGATATTTTGAACGTGTCGGCGGAGTCGGTGTCCTCCACCTTGAGGCTTATATTCGACTCAAGCTCCTTATAAAGCCTGTCGCGCAGGTGGCGCGAGGTGACGTAGGAGCCGTCCTGACCTGCGAACGGGCCGTCGTTTACCGAAAAGTTCATCGTGAGCACCGGCTGGTCTACCTTTATCGCGGGCAGCGGCTCGGGCGCGTCGGGCGAACACATGGAGTCGCCTATATTTATATCGGAAAGCGCCGAAATTGCAACTATCTCGCCTGTGGAGGCCTCCGGTACGGCCTCGCGCTTTAAGCTCTCGAACGTGTAAAGGCCCGACACCTTCGCTTTTACGATCTCGCCGTTTTGGCGGCATACCGCCACCTGGTCGTTTAAGGCCACGCGGCCCCGGTTTATCTTGCCCACGGCTATGCGGCCGGTGTAGTTGTCGTAATCTATGTTTGAAACGAGCATCTGAAACGGCCCATCCTCTACTCCCTTCGGAGGATCTATCTGATCCTTTATTATATCGAAAAGCGGCTTTAGGGTGCCGTCGTGCCTGTCGGGGCTAAGGGAAGCCCAGCCGTCTCGTCCCGATGCGAAAACAACGGGCGAATCGAGATACGATTCGTCGGCCTCAAGGTCCAAAAGGAGCTCGAGCACCTCGTCAACGACCTCGTGCGGGCGGGCGTTCGGCCTGTCGGCCTTGTTTATGACTATTATTACTTTGAGTCCCAAAGCTAGCGCCTTTTTTAAAACGAAGCGCGTCTGCGGCATACAGCCCTCGAATGCGTCTACCAAAAGGAGCACGCCGTCAACAAGGCCTAAGCTTCTTTCCACCTCGCCGCCGAAATCGGCGTGTCCGGGAGTATCTACTATATTTATTTTAATATCTTCATAATATATGGCGGTATTTTTTGCAAGGATCGTTATTCCGCGCTCACGCTCAAGGTCGTTGGAGTCCATAACGCGCTCGACTACCTGCTGATTCTCGCGGAAGATGCCGCTCTGGCGGAGCATTGCGTCAACGAGCGTCGTCTTGCCGTGGTCAACGTGCGCGATTATAGCGATGTTTCTTATATTTTCCTGTTTAACCATAAATCTCACCCTCGAATAAATTATACTTCTAACAAAACACTCTATATATTATCACACACAGCGATGCAATACAATAAAAGTATTTACTACAATTTGAGCTTTTAAAGAAAAATTTACCGTTTAAATTGCCAAACGGGCGACGTCCTTCGGGGGCGTGCTTTTCACAAAAGCGCTGCTTTTGAAACATTTCCCTTGCTTTGAAAGCAAGGACAATTTTTAGAACCAAGGTTCTAATACTCCTATCCCCCTGCCGGGGGGCCTACTTTTGTAACCTCAGACCACCCCAAAAAATCCGCTTCGCGTATTTTTAGGGGACCCCGGCGTACCAAAAGTTCCGAGAGACTGCCGCCTCTCG
>JAFQZS010000016.1 GCA_017405765.1 Clostridia bacterium | reverse complement strand
CGAGAGGCGGCAGTCTCTCGGAACTTTTGGTACGCCGGGGTCCCCTAAAAATACGCGAAGCGGATTTTTTGGGGTGGTCTGAGGTTACAAAAGTAGGCCCCCCGGCAGGGGGATAGGAGTATTAGAACCTTGGTTCTAAAATTTCTTCTTGCTTTCAAAGCAAGAGAAATGTTTCAAAAGCAGCGCTTTTGTGAAAAGCACGCCCCCCGGCAGGGGGAAAAGGAGTATTAGAACCTCGGTTCTAAAAATTTGGTTCTTGCTTCTAAAGCAAGAGAAATGTTTCAAAAGCAGCGCTTTTGCGACCCCCCGCCCGCCGCGCAGGCGAAAAAAGTCTTAAAAGCGCCAGCTTTTAAAATTTGTCCTTGCTTTTCAAGCAAGCAAAAGCAACTTGAAAAGGAGTCGTAGAACCGCAGTTCTAAAACAGCGGCGTGCCTCGCGTTTAAGGCACGCCGTTTTTTACTTCTTATGATCCTCAAGCCACCGCGCGGCGGCAGCCGCGTAAACAGCCGCCCCCTTCGGTATCGCGTCCTCGTTGAAGCGCACCTTCGGGCTGTGCTGCGTGTAAACGGGATAGCCGTTGCCGTACATCGCGCCGATGGCGAGATAACAGCATCTGACCCTGTCCGCAAAGAACGCGAAATCCTCCGCGCCCATGGTGTGAAAAATGGGCCTCACCTTAAAGCCGCCCAGCTCATTTATATACGACGTTATCTCGTCCGTAAGCTCGCGGTCGTTTATCATTGCCGGACAGCTGCTTTTTGTCGTCACCTCCGCCTTGCAGCGGTACGCATGGGCGATGCCGACAGAGACCTCCTCGATGCGGCGTATAAGATACTCGTTCTGCCTGGGGTCGAACGTGCGAAGCGTCCCCTCCATTACGGCCTGCTCCGGTATCACGTTGCTCGCCTGCCCCGCCCAAAGCTTGCCGATAGTCAAAACGGCCTCCTGACTTGCCGCCGTCTCGCGCGAAATAAGCTCCTGAAGCGCAAGATATATGTGAACGGCTCCGTTTATGGGGCTTATGCCGTCCTGCGGCGTTGAAGCGTGCGTGCCCTTGCCTTTTACGACGATGCGGAAGGTGTATGCCGACGACAGCGGGTCGTATCCGTACGGTATATATCCCACGGGGGCCGTGCTGGCAACGTGCATGCCAAACGCGGCGTCCACCTCGGGGTTTGTTAAAACGCCTTCGTCTATCGCGCTTGCCGCGCCCTCGAATATCTCCTCTCCCGACTGGAACAAAAGCTTGACCCGTCCGGAAAGCTCGCTTTCGTGCGCCTTGAGTATTGCGGCCGCGCCGAGCAGCATAGCCGTATGAAGGTCGTGGCCGCAGGCGTGCATACAGCCGTTTTCCGATGCGAAATCAAGGCCGCTCTCCTCTCTTAAAGGAAGCGCGTCCATATCGCTGCGAAGAAGAAAGCATCTCTCACCCTCGCCCAAAACGGCGGTAACATGACTGTACTTTCGGCTTACGCTGCACTCTATCCCCATATCCTCAAGCCTTGCCTTTATATACGACGACGTTTGCGGCAGACAAAGCCCCGTTTCGGGTATGCGGTGAAGGTCCCGCCTCCATAAAACAAGCTTCTCGCGCATTTTTTGCGCTTCATTTAAAAACTGATGATCCATAGGACCGTTTTCCTTCTTTCAAAATGCATTTTCTTTCACGGGGCGTTCGTTTTGCTTTTTCGCCCCATAAAAGCATAATGCCCGCCGCAGCGGATCTCCCGAAGAAAATCGCCGCAGCGGGCACAGGTTCGCTCTTGTCAGCTTGCAGCGGCGAAGAGAACGCCCACTAAAGCTATCGCAGCGATAAATGCGATGATGCAGATTATGATCGCAATAAGCGAAAGTATAAATCCGGCCTTCTGCATTCCGCCCACAAAGCCCAGATTCTTTGCCTTTCTCGCCATAACTATGCCGACTATGCCCAAAATAACGCCGACTATCGCGCCTGCCTTTGTAAAGCAGCAAATAACGGCGATAATGCCGAGCACAAGGCTTATAATGGCTTGTGTCCTTCCCGGAATGTTCTGATTGTTTACCGGAAGATTATTGTTGTCGTTCTGCATTGTAACACTTCCTTTCAGAAAAAGCGAATTGCCCTTCGGTTATATTCTAATCAAATATGCCTAAAAAGTCAACAAAAATACGCGCATTTGTTATTTAATTTTTACGAACGTCACGCCCACATTCCCCCGGTCAAGATCGCGGGAATGCCTAAGCTCGCCGCATTCGTCCAAAAGCCTTACGGCTTCGGCGTTGAATATCGAAAAATCCTCGCCCTTTACGAAAAAGGATATCCTGCCGCTCTCTTTTAGCTCCAAAAGCCTTGCGCGCACTCCGTTTTTCAGCCTTCCGCCCTTCCCGGACGAGCCGTAGCCGTGTATCAGCTTTAATATGCCAATGTTCAGCGACCTCGAATATTTTATCTCGTGTTCGAGTCTGACCAACGCCTCCGCAAGCGAGGGGCGTCCGTCCTCAAGATCTACCGTTCGGTAAGTCGTCTTTTTCATAAGAAAAGTTAAATCTTAAAATTCTTTAAAATGTTCTCCGCCTCGCGGCAAATGTCAACTATAATGTCGCGCGCGGGCTTTACGTCATGTATAACGCCGGCTATCTGTCCGCACATAAGCGAGCCGTTCGTCATATCGCCGCCGCGAACGGCATTGCCTACGCTTTCGATAAGCACGTTATGGAACGTCTTGCCGTCGCCGTTTCTTTCGGCCTCCAAAAGCTTTTCCGAAACTTCCGTGCGAAGGCCTCTCACGCCGTGGCGCAGCGCGCGTCCCATGATGACCGTCGCCGTGTCGTTCGCCGCAACTACGGCCGATTTGCAGTTGTCATGTATATCGCATTCTTCGCATGCCAAAAATCTCGTGCCCATCTGAATGCCGCGCGCTCCCAATATAAAAGCTGCCGCCATCGCGCGTCCGTCGGCTATGCCGCCCGCCGCGATAACGGGTATCTTCACCGCGTCGCACACCTGCGGGATAAGCGGAAGCGTCGTAGTCTCTCCGATAAAGCCGCCCGACTCCATGCCCTCGGCAACTACGGCGTCAACGCCCAGCGCCTCCATTTTCTTTGCGGTCTTTACGTTGGGGATGACCGGCACCACCTTTATGCCGTTTTCCTTGAACTTCGGCATAAAGCGTTCGGGGCTTCCCGCGCCGCTCATAACTATCTTTACGCCCTTTTCTATGATGATATCTGTCATCTCGTCGGCGTTGTCGCTTCTCATGAGCAGATTTACGGCGAACGGCTTATCTGTAAGTGCCTTCGTTTCGTCTATATACCGTCTCAACTCATCGGGCTTGAGCGTTCCCGACGCCAAAACGCCGAGTCCTCCCGCTTCCGATACTGCCGCCACAAGGCGCGGCGACGATACTGCCGCCATTGCTCCGCATATAACGGGATATTCTATACCCAAAACTTCGGTAACACTTGTTTTCATTTTCATGCCTCCTCTGGTTTTTTCTTACTTATAAGGTAACATGTATTTCGCCCCGCCGCAAGTACTATCATATTTGATATCATAACAGCTTCTTTATGTTAAGAAGCACAACGGCGACAAGCGAGCATGCAAGCGATATGGCAAGCACTATCCAAAATCCTCCCGGCGACTGGGCGAACGGCACGTGTACGTTCATGCCCCACAGGCTTGCGATAAGCGTAGGCACCGAAATAATTATCGTAAGCGAGGTGAGCACCTTCATGACGATGTTTAAGTTGTTCGAGATGACCGACGCAAAGGCGTCCATGGTGCCGCTTAAAATGTCGCGATAGATGGCGCACATCTCCATAGCCTGCTTATTCTCTATGATAACGTCCTCCAAAAGATCGAGGTCGTCGGGATATTCCTTTATGAACGCCATACGCAGAAGCTTCTCCATGACCACCTCGTTGGACTTTATCGAAGTGGAGAAGTAAACGAGCGACTTTTCGAGCTTCAGCATCTGTATAAGCTCCTCGTTCTTCATCGACTTGTGAAGCTCTCTTTCCACGCGCGTAGACGACTTGTCTATCTGTTTAAGATAGAACAAAAACTTTGCCGCGTTCTTATAAAGTATCTGAAGCACAAAGCGGTTCTTCTTTTTCGTTGAATACCTTAAAACGCGCGTCGTGTGGAATTGGCTCAATATCTCCACGTCGCGAAGACATACCGTAACTATGTTGCTCGGAGTGTATATTATGCCAAGCGGTATGGCGTTATGAAGCTCAAGCCCCTGCTCCTCCGCCACTACGGGAGTATCTACGAGTATGAGCGTCGCCTCTTCTTCTATCTCAAGACGGGCGCGCTCCTCTTCGTCTGTCGCGGCCTTTAAAAAGTCGAGCTCGATACCCAGCTTTTCCGAGACGAACTGCATTTCTTCCTCGGTGGGGGCGACAAGTTTGACCCAGCTTCCCGGCTGAATAGTATCTATTTCTTTCGTTACGTCGCTCTCGGTGCGGTAGATCGAGATCAAAATAATCGCCTCCTCGTATATTTTTACATTTTATTTTACCATGTTCCGCGTTATTTAACAATATGCGAACGGAAATTCACGGTATTAAAATTTTTACAGTATTTTTTTATGCTTAGTACTTGACAATGCATAATACCTTGATTATAATAACAGCGTAAACGGGAGGTGATCGCGTTGTGAATACACAGTTCAAGAAAGGCGTTTTAGAGCTCGTCGTGCTTATGTCGCTCGACAAAAAGGACATGTACGGCTACGAGCTCGTAAGCGAGGTGTCAAAAATAATCGACGTGAACGAAGGGACGATATATCCCCTTTTAAAAAGGCTCACGAACGAGCGCTATTTCGATACTTATCTCAAAGAATCGAGCGAAGGCCCGCCCAGGAAATATTATCATCTTACATCGCTCGGGCGCGAACGAAAGCGCGAGCTTAAGGAAGAATGGATAAAATTCCATAAAAAAGTTGATGAATTCATAAAAGCGGACAATTAAACCAAGGAGGTGTATAAGCATTGAAAAAAGATGAATTCTTAAAGCGTCTTTCCGACAGGCTTTTGGTATTAAGCAAGAAGGAGCGCGACGATATAATATACGAATACTCCCAGCATATCGACATGAAGACGGCCGAAGGCCAAAGCGAAGAAGACGCCATCGCCGATTTCGGAGACTTGGACGAGCTTGCGCGCGAGATACTCAGGGCCTATGATCTCGATCCGGATTACGCAAGCCAAAACAAAGAACAGGAGCACACGTTTGAAAAAAAGGTGGCGGATAAGGTGTCGCGCCTTACCGATTGGATGAACCGCACGGCCGATTCGCTGTCAAAAAAGAACGCGAAGCAGATATTCGGCATAGTTATAAAGTTCATTCTGCTCATCATATTGCTCGTGCTGCTGCGGATACCGGCGGGGCTTCTCACCGCTGTTTCGATGGGCGCGTTCCGATCGCTGCCCTACTCCTTCGGCAGCATGATAGGCGTTATCATGGCCGTGCTTATAAACGTGATATATATCGCCGTAGTATGCTACGCGCTTTACTTTTTCTTTCAGCGCGTCGCAAGCGACAAATACACGGGTGAAAAGGAGGCGCGCGATTTCGTGCGCGGAATGAATAACGAGCCTTACGAAGCAAGCGGCGAAAGCGAAACGAATAAAGAAAACGGCGAAAAGGCGAAAAACGGCGAAAAACCGCGCTATCACGGCTTTACATGGCAAAACAGGACGCCTGACGGCGCAGGCGCGAGCGCCGCTTCCGAAAAGGGCTCCTCCCCTTCCGCGGCGCATGTTTTCGGGTCGGTGCTCGGCGTTATACTTAAAATCGTCGTCGTTATTATCATGATACCCGTTATCATTATCGCAGTGGCCGCCGTCGCGGGGCTCGGCGCAAGCATCGCGCTAGTCGTGCAGGGCTTCGGGATAATAGGCATAATGCTCATCGCGCTCGGCTGCACGCTCTGCCTTCTTTCGCTCATCTGGGCGGTATTCAAGGCGCTTTTCGGAAAAAAGCAGCCAAAAGAAAAGGCCGCCCCCGCGCAGTCAAAGGAGGTGTGAGGCATGACGTATAAAAAGCTTCTCGTCATGTTCATTATAGGCATACTTCTCGTAGGTATAGGCGCGGGCGTTACCGTGATAGAATTCGGAAGCTACGTATATAAGGGCGCAAAGACCATTGAAGAAAGCGGCGCGTCCGTTAATACCGAAAGATATGAAATATCGCTTCCGAAAAGCGCAGGCATCCGAAGTATACGCATAATGCCCGAAATATATGATCCCGGCGCGCAAAACGAAGCCGCCTTTTCATTCGTAGAAGACGACAAAATACAAAACGACCTTCTTATAGTGGAAATCAGCAGCCAAAGCAGCTATATGGGATGCGGGACCGCCTCTGAGGAGTATCTTCTCGTTTCGGGCGAAAGAAAGGACGATTTCGGCTACGACAGCACGCTCGGGCGGTATTATTATTACGATTACGGCCAAAAAGACGAATACGTCTATTATGAAGAGGAGACATACGACGATACTTCGCCGTATGCGGAAGAAGACGTGACCGTAGGGCAAAAGATCTACCCTGAGGATGGGCAGTATGTGCTCTGCGCCGATGTGACGGTTTACACTTATCCTTACCGCAGCACGCTTTTCTCCGTATTCGGAAGCGCGCAGATAAGCGACGTACTTGAAGACTTAAAGCATAAAGAGATCTACCGCTACGAACCGAACACAGAATATTCCGTGACAGTATACGCAAACAGCGCCACGCTTTCGGACATTGAACATTAACGCTTCCCCCTCACCGCAGGCTTTGCCTGCATATAATACGCCCCGGCCGAAAGGCTGGGGCGCCCTTTTACGCCGAAACGGCGCGGACATTGTGTTCGCGCCGTTTCTTTCACAAAAGCGCTGCTTTTGTGAAAAGTAGGCCCCCCGGCAGGGGGATCAAATTCTTAAAACTGAGTTTTAAGGTTCTTACTTGCTTTCAAAGCAAGGGAAGAAAACTTGAAAAGGAACCTTAGAACCTTGGTTCTATAACGCCCGCCCCGCCTCGCGTGAGAGGCAGGTGCATGAGAATACGGAACGCCTGCATAAAAATATGCCGAAACGGCGCGGGAGCCAATTCCGCGCCGTTTCTTTCTCGTTTCAATGCAAAGCTTCGCGTCTCTTTTTTCAGTCGCAGCAGCAGTTGTCCTCGAACGCGCTTCTGTTCGGAGGGAAAAAGTCGTCCATGGGGAAGCCGAACTGCGAAAACAGCTCGCACGGATCCTGTTCTGTACCGGCAGCCGCACCCTCGCAGTCTCTTTGGGGTATGCAGAAATCGTAAACGGGTATAAGGATCTGCACCTTTCTCGAAAGCCTTATTATCGAGAAAATACCTATCGTAACAAGCACCTGTCTGTCGGCTTCGGGCGTTATCTCATCCTCAAACACGCCCGAAACGCATCCGGGCAGTCTCTGCGCGTCGAAGCAGCAACAGCAGCAGCAATCGTCCCCCTCGGACGCGGTATCGGCTATGCGCGCCTGAAGTATCATCGGGTCTACCGTTTCAACGCTTGCCTCCGGCAGATTGTCGGTCTGCCTTTGGGCGCTGTCGCTGTCGCCCGCCGTATACTTCGAGCTGAATGTTCTGGCGGAGCCCTCCGAGCCGAAAAGTATAGCCGTCTTGTCGGCCGTTGCCACGCCCGAAACGCTTACCGACTGTCCCATCCCCGTGAATACGTCAAGCGTTATTCTGAAATAATAGCGTATGCTTACGGAATAATATCCCCTGTTGAAGGATATCGCCTCCGTGTCGATATCCGCCCATATAAGCTCTATCCCCTTTGCGCGCACACTTTGGGCCCTGTTTATAACGGGTATCGTGCATCTGGGGAAATATACGGGCAGATCCCTCAGACAGTCGCGGTCGCGGCAGGAGTCGTATATGCGCTTTGTGTCGATACATACGGCTTCACGTACCGCCCGCGCAGTCTCGTTTCTTGCAGCCATGATTTCCTCCTGTAAAAATAATCTTTCGGGCGATACGGTTGTTCGTTCGCCACAGTATATTTTATGCGATATGAGCATTTTGGTGATTGAAGCGCGCGCATGCGCATATTATGTATACTGTGCGAAGGGAGCGATAAAATTGGAGAGGGAATTTCACATAAGCCATACCGACGGCGATCTTGCGCTTTATGTGTCTTTGCACACAGGCATAACGATAAGAAAGCCGCCCCTAAAGGACGGCGCTCAAAAATCGCTTTTTAAAAACGCGAAAGGCTCTATCGACGTATGCATGAGCGAAAGCGGCGCCGTTTTTATAATAGCGCAGACAAAAAGCGGCGTAATAACGAAAATCATCTATAAAAATGGCGCATGGCGCCGCTTCGACGTGCTTATACCGAAGACGTCGGGGTATTATGAAAAAAGCTTCGCGCTCTGCCCGCATAACGGCGAGGTCTACGCGCTCTTTTCGGTAAAAAGCGCCGAAAAATACGCGCTCTGCATGACGCCTCTTAAAAAAAGCGGGCACACGCCGTCCCTGCTTTCATACATATCGTCGTGGGACGCCTTTGCCGCAGTCTCAAACGAAAACGTCGTGTGCGCCGTATTCGAGGACGAAAAGGGCGTACTCAAGGCGTCGTTCTTCTCTGCGAAAAGGGAGAGAGCCTACATTTCGCCCCTCCTTTCGGGCGCGGGCGCCTCTCAAATAAGGGCGCTTTTAAAAAAAGATACGCTATATGCGGCATTCTTAAAAAGCGGCCGCCTTTTTCTTATAGAGACAGACATACGAAAAAAAAGGGCGCGCGCGATACACGACCTTTCAGACGCGCCGCCCGACACGGAGATCTCGCTTTGCGAAAAACGCGGCGCGCCGGTTATACATACGGTCTTAGGCGCCGTTGTCTTTACGTTCGAGTTCGACCCTAAAAGTCGCAGATGGCGAAAAACAACAGAGTCGGCCTCCCCGCGCGCGCCGCATGAGATAAAGCATGTATACGCCGGGGGGAGCGAAACGGAGCTTATAATATAAAAAAGCCCCGCCTGCATACGCAAACGGGACTTTTTTGGTCTAAGTTATTTGCCTTTTCTCTCTATTGCTTTCTTTACGGCAGCCTCTACGGCCTCGGCGGTAAAGCCGAACTTCTTCGTAAGGTCGGCATACTTGCCTGTTTCGGCGTGTCTGTCGGGCATCGACACCGACTCGAGCGGCGCGTAAGCGCCCTCGGTGAGCATCACCTCAGACACGGCGCTCGTAAGTCCGCCGATGATATTGTGCTCCTCCGCCGCAACTACGGCGCCGCAGGCTTTGGCGTATTTTACTATGGTATCGCGGTCTATGGGCTTTATCGAATAAAGGTCAATAACAGTTGCCTCAATACCTTCTTCTTTAAGCTTTTTCGCCGCTTCGAGCGACTTCGATACCATAAAGCCCATGGTGAATATTACGGCGTCATTTCCCTCGCAGAGCACCTTCGAGCCGCCGGGAACGAACGTGTCGCTCTCGGAGTAAACTACGGGTAAGGCTTCTCTCGAAAGGCGCAGGTACGCAGGGCCTATGTGTTCCTGCGCAAGATATTTCGTAAGCTTGTCCGTCATTATCTCGTCGCTCGCAACGAACACCGTAAAATTGGGCAGCGCGCGCATTATCGCAACGTCCTCAAGCGCGTGGTGGCTGGGTCCGTCGTATGCGCCCGAAAGGCCGGCGTAAGCGCCCGCCATCTTTACGTTGAGCCTGCCGTAGGAAATAAGCGCCTTTGCGGCGCATGCGCCTATAGTCGTAAGGAACGAAGTGAACGTATTTACGAATACGGTCTTGCCGCAGGTGGACATGCCCGCCGCCATTGCGACCATGTTGTTCTCGCTTATGCCCACGTTGAAGAAGCGTTCGGGCGCTTCCTTTGCAAACAGCGCCGACTTCGTGGAGCCGGAAAGGTCGGCGTCGAGCACGACTACGTTCTTACTGGGCACGCCGTATTTTCTTAATGCTTCGCCGTATGCGTCTCTTATTGATTTAGGCATCCGAAGCACCTCCTTTAAGCTCGGCCATGGCCTTCTTATAGCTTTCATCGTCTATTGCGCTTCCGTGCCACTTGTTGTTGCCTTCCATAAACGATACGCCCTTGCCCTTTACGGTCTCGGCGATTATTATAGAAGGCATTCCCTTCTTTGCCTTCGCCTCGTCTATGGCGTCGCATACGTCCTCTACGTCGTGGCCGTTGCAGTGTATCACGTTGTATCCGAACGCGCTCCACTTTGCGTGGATATCGCCCATCGGCATGATAACGCTGCTCGGACCGTCGAGCTGTACGTGGTTGTTGTCAAGTATGGTGATAAAGTTGTCCGCCTTGAATTTGGACGCGGACATAGCGGCCTCCCAAACGATGCCCTCGTTCGTTTCGCCGTCTCCTAAGATAGCGTAAGTATACGCGTCGGGATAGTCCATGCGCTGTGCCAGCGCCATGCCGAGCGCCGCGGAGTAGCCGAAGCCCAGAGGACCCGTAGGTATCTCTATACCGGGGGTATGATTGGGCGACGGATGTCCCTGAAGGTGGCTTCCCGCCTGGCGCAGAGTCTTTAGATCCTCCTTCGGGAAGAACTCAAGCTCGGCGAGTATACGGTAAAGCATCGGAGCCGCGTGGCCTTTGCTTAAAACTATACGGTCGCGGCCGGGCCACTTCGGGTTTTTCGCGTCGAACCTCGCTTTCTCAAAAAATATCGCCGTGAGGATCTCACACACCGATAACGAGCCGCCGGGATGACCGGTCTGTACCGAATGCAGAGTTTCTATCACATCTATGCGAAACTGCCTGCACAGCGATTCGAGATAGGCCTTTCTTTTTGGGTCTAAACTCATTTTTACCTCCTTGAAGTACGCGCCGCAATATGTCGTTTCGGCGGCGCAAAAAATAATTTCGTGATTATATTTTATCATAAAAATAAGGATTAGCAAACATTTGGCGCACATTTTTCCGAATTAGCTATAAAGTCTTGTATATGTATAAATCTTTTTAGCCGTTTTCTACAATTTTGCCGCTATTTATCCCCTTTTCGCAAGAAATCTTCTTATTTTCTTGACACTGTGCGTCTAAATTGCTAAAATGAAATTTGTGATATTGTGAATGATTTTTCTTCACATTTTCGGTGTATTTTACTTTATTTAATAATATTTACAGGAGGAAACACAAAATGATCTATGATGTAATTGTTTTAGGCGGCGGCCCCGGCGGTTACCTGGCAGCGGAAAGAGCTGGCCATGCAGGTCTTAACGTTCTTCTTATAGAGAAGAGAGCGCTGGGCGGCACCTGCTTAAACGAGGGCTGCGTTCCCACCAAGACTTTCCTTTATTCCGCAAAGATATTCGACTATGCAAACGGCGTAGGTTCGCATTACGGCGTTTCCGTTGAAAATCCGAAGATCGACCATTCTTTCGTTGTTAAGAGAAAGAACAAGGTCGTAAAGACTCTTGTAGGCGGCGTAGGCTTTACGATGAAGCAGGCTAAGGTCACCGTTAAGTATGCCGAGGGCAAGCTTTGCGCCAAGACCGACGACGGCTTCATGGTAGAAGCAGGCGGCGAGACCTTCGAGGGCAAGAACATAATCATCGCTACCGGTTCCGAAGCTTTCGTTCCCCCGTTCTTCGAGGGCATAAAGGAAGCTGTTGAGAGCGGCTTTGCAGTAACGAACCGCGAGATACTCGACCTTGAAGAGGTTCCGAAGGAATTCGTAGTTATCGGCGGCGGCGTTATCGGTCTGGAGCTCGCTTCCTACTTCAATTCGGTAGGCTCCAACGTAAACGTAGTTGAGATGCTCCCCAAGATCGCAGGCCCGAACGACAACGAGATCTCGAAGATGCTCCAGAAAGAGTATGAGAAGAAGGGCGTTAAGTTCCATCTTAATGCAAAGGTTACAAAGATACTCAAGGACGGTATCGAGTACGAGCAGGACGGCGAGACGAAGAAGCTTCCTGCCGATAAGGTCCTCCTTTCCATCGGCCGCAAGGCTAACACGAAGGGCTTAGGCCTTGAAGAGATGGGCGTTGAATTAAATCGCGGCGCAGTTGTTACCGACGCTCAGATGAAGACCAACGTTCCCGGCATCTACGCTGTAGGCGACGTAAACGGCACCTCCATGCTGGCTCACACGGCTTACAGAGAGGCAGAGGTTGCGGTTAATACGATCCTCGGCGTCGCTGACGAAATGAAGTACAATGCGATCCCCGGCGTTATCTACACGAACCCCGAGCTCGGTTCCGTAGGCTACACCGAGGAAGTTGCAAAGGAAAAGGGTATAAACATAAAGGTCGTTAAGCTTCCCATGGCTTACAGCGGACGTTGGGTTGCAGAGAACGAGGGCGGCGCCGGCGTATGCAAGCTCATCGTTGACGTTGACACCAACAAGCTCGTAGGCGCTCACATCCTTGCAAACTACGCTTCCGAGTTCATCTACGGCGTGGCTGCAATGATCACCTGCGATCTCGACATCGACGCTATAAAGAAGATAGTATTCCCGCATCCGACCGTATCCGAGATCATCCGCGAAGGCATATTCATGTACAAATAAGCCTTTTTGAAAAAAAGCTATGCAAACGGGCAGAGCAAAAACGCTCTGCCCGTTTTTTTGCGCGCGGATCTTTGCCCGCGGGCTTAAAACGGCCGTGCCGCAAGGCGCGGCGTCCGTACAAAAAAGGTATGTTGCAATCCCTGAGCCGAAATGATACAATTATTATATGATTCAAATACCGTCAAATCCAAAGAAACGAGGTGTTGATATGAAAAGCAGAATGCATAAGCTTCTCGGCCTCCTCCTCGCCCTTTTCATGCTGGCGGGGCTTCTGCCTGCGACGGCTCTGGCGGCGGACAAAATCAAAGATGCCTCCGTCATGCTGGACGTGCCCGTGGCCGGGATGTCGCCTGACTACACGCCGGAGTTTCCGGACGGCTCGCATTACTACGCTAAAAACTATCAGCCGGGCAACGCTTATTACCAAAACGGCATCCACTGGCGCGATGAGACCGCAAATAAATCTTTGATGCCGGGCAAAGGCGATGTATTCAAGGCCGGACACCGGTACTCGGTCATTATTGAACTGTGGGCAGAGACGGGCTATGAGCTCACCGGAGCCACGCATCCCATAGTGAACGGCGAACAAGCCGACGGCATAATGACGAGCCTGGGATATTACAAACTCACGTATACCTTCACGTCGGTGAAGGACCCCCTTATCGACTGCGTTTCCGTCAAGCTGGACGCGCCAAACGCAGGCAAGCGTCCCGACTATACGGCAGAGTTTCCCCCGGGCGCCGTTTACTACTCCGATACGTACAGCAGCGGCATATACAAAAATGACATAATGTGGAGCGACGTGACGAGCGGCACGACATATTTAAGTATAGACAGCGGCGTATTTCAGGCAGGACGCCGCTACGAGGTCACGGTCTATCTGACGGCGCAGAAGGGCTGCCGTTTTTCCGACAGCACCGAAGCCACGGTAAACGGAAAACCCGCAGAGGCTCATCTGCAGGCCTCGGGCCAGCTCATGGTCGAGTACACCTTCCCGTTGATAGAGGAGATCACCTCCGTTTCCGTTACACTGGACGCGCCCGTGGCCGGCGCGTCCCCGGACTATACGGCGGTATTGCCGGGCGGCTCCCGCTGCGGTTTATACAACCTATTCGGTACCCGAAACGGCATTTACTGGAATGATGCGACAGGCGGCGGCAGTATCACGCTGAACCCGGACAGAGATGTATTCAGGGACGGAAAAACGTACCGGGTCGAAGTCTTTCTGACGGCGGATCACGGTTATGGATTCACCGACCGCACCGAAGCCACAGTGAACGGTCAGCCCGCACAGGCGAGCAGATCCGCCGATCATCTCACCGAATATCTCAGGGTCGAGTACACCTTCCCGGCGCTGATGTCGCTTGACGGCTCGGTCAGCGGTAACAAAATCACCTATACCGTCACGGACGCGCCCTCCGGGGCCGTGCTGATCGCCGCCCGCTACGACGGCGGGAAAATGACGGACGTACAGACGGTGTACGATCCCTCGACGGGAACACTTACTATGAAAGGAAGCGGCACGGTTTATAAAATGTTTCTCATAGACGGCACGAAGGGCTGCCCGCTTTGCGACGCCTGGAAAAGCTGATCTCCTCAAAAAACAGATGCGCGTGTCCCCGAATAAGAGCGCGGCCTGCGGATATGTCCGCAGGCCGTTTTATTCCTTATTTATTTCCAAATGTGCGCTTAGGCTCCCGCGGACAGCGCGGCAGAGCCGCGTAAAAGAGTTATATTGCAATGCGCCGGCCGCAATGTTATAATTACAGTACTCTTACAGTACTCCTAAGGCTCATCGATTCTAAAGAAAGAGGTGTTCATATGAAAAGCAAACTGCATAAGCTGCTTGTCTTGATCCTTGCTCTCGTCATGGCAGCGGGGCTTTTGCCGATGCAGGCGATGGCGGCGACAGTGATCGCCTGGGTCAACGTCACGCTTGATACGCCCGTGGTCGGCGCCTTGCCTGACTACACGGCGGAGTTTTCGGACGGCGGACATTGCTGCACCGTAAGCGGCACGGAAAGCGACCCGGCTTTTCTGAACTCCGTAAGCTGGTTCGATGAGACCGCAAATAAAGCTCTGATACCGGGCAAAGGCGACGTATTCGAGGCCGGACACAGCTACACGGTCACTGTATGCCTGACGGCAGAGGAGGGTTATCGGTTCTACGGCAGCACTCATCCCATCCTGAACGGCATAAACCTTGATCCGGGCGTGCTCACTCCCTCCGGGATCTACAAAATCGAGTACACCTTCACTTCGGTGAAAGACCCTCTCATTGACTCCGTTTCCGTCACGGTCGACGCGCCCAGGGGCGGCGAGCGTCCGGACTATACGGCGGAGTTTCCCGCCGGCGCCCTTTACCGCTCCGACACGTACAGCACCTCGATATACAAAAATGACATCATGTGGAGCGATGTGACGGACGGCACGACGTACTTAAATATAGACAGCGGCGTATTTCAGGCAGACCGTCGGTACAGGGTCACCGTCTATCTGACGGCGCAGGAAGGATGTCATTTTTCCGGCAGCACAAAAGCCACAGTAAACGGCATGAGCCCCGATTCTGTCAGCGTGACGGGCTCGGGCCAGCTCATGGTAACATGCACCTTCCCGGTGATAAAGGAGATCGCCCGCGTTTCCATCACGATGGACAAACCAGAGCTCGGCGCAAAGCCGGACTACGCACCGGTGTTTTCCGGCGACACTCACTACCGTACTGTCGATAATGTATACGGAGGAAAAAACGGAATACAGTGGATCGACCGAACAATGAGTTCCGAATTTGTAGATCCTGACAGCGGTACATTCCAGAAGGCACACATATATGAAGTGGATATCTGGCTGATGCCTGACGACGGATACGCGTTTTCCAACCAACTGACGATTTCGCTCAATGGTGAGACCATTGATTTGGCCAAAATAGTTCAATTTGAAGGCGGCAGTATAAAGGTAGATAAAATATACTCGAGAGAAGACACTTTTGAAAAAATCACAGACGCCGAAATCACGATCGATGCGCCTGCAGCGGGTCGGAAACCGGACTACGTTGAGGAGTTGCCCGTCGGCGCCCTCTACTACGCCGACATTTACTGGTACGACGTGACTGCCGGAAGCCATCTGTCTTCGCGGGAAAATGAACGTTTTCAGGAAGGACACCAATACAGGGTCACCGTCGATCTGCTGGCAGAGGAGGCTTCCGAATTCTCCGAATCGACGACAGTCACACTAAACGGCATAAGCCCGGATTCTGTTCGCTTCGTGGACATGGGCAAGCTCGAGGTGATATACACCTTCCCGGCGCTGATGTCGCTTGACGGCTCGGTCAGCGGGAACAAAATCACCTATACCGTCTCGGGCGCGCCCTCGGGGGCTGTGCTGATCGCCGCCCGCTACAACGGCGGGAAAATGACCTGGAGCGAGACGGTGTCCTCCCCCAAAACGACGGATACCCTTACCGCGGGAGGCAGCGGCGCAGATTATAAGCTGTTTCTTATAGACGGCGCGGAGTACAGACCGCTCTGCGACGCGTGGAGCAGCTGATTTTTGGAAAAAGCAATGTTTTTTATAGAATACAGCATCGCGGCCTGCGGAAGTGTTATCCGCAGGCCGCTTTATTCTTTACTTATTTCTGAATGTACGCTCGGGCCACCACGGATAGCACGGCGGCAGGTCCTTCGTCGGGCTCATCGAATACTTCGGATCGCGCTTCTCAAGGAACGAATTTACGCCCTCGGCGGCGTCGGGAGCGGCGCCCAGGTACCAATAAAGCAGCGACTCCACCTCGTGCGCGTCCATAGGCGACTGCGCGCCCTGCATCGTCCAAAAGAGGCGGCGCGTCATCGCGCACGAAACGGGAGCGCAGTTTGTGGCGATATCGCGCGCAAGCTCAAGCGCTTCCTTCATTACGTCCTCGGGATCCGTTACCTTGTAGTAAAGCCCCATCTTGTCAAGCTCGTCCGCCTTCCACACCTTGCCCGTCATGGCTATCTTCATGGCGTTGCTCATGCCGACTATCCTCGGCAAAAAGTAGCTTGAGCAGCCGTCCGGCACTACGCCGCGGCGAACGAACACCGCGCCGTACTTGCCGCGGTTCGACGCAATGCGAAAGTCGCACGGCAGCGTCATCGTAAAGCCCACGCCGACCGCCGAGCCGTTTATCGCCGCGATAACGGGCTTGTTGCAGTCGTATATCGCAAGCGCAAGCTCGCCGCCGCTGTCGCGGTGCTCCATAAGAGGAGTCTTCGTTATGTCGAACGTGCTTCCCGCGTTGCCAAGGTCCATTCCGGCGCAGAAATGCTTGCCCTTCGGGTCGCCCGTAAGGATTATCACGCGCACGCTGTCGTCCTTATCGCCTTCCTTAAAAGCGTCGATAAGCTCGCGGCAGAGATTGTCGGTATATGCGTTATACCTTTCGGGGCGGCTTATCATAACAGTCAATATGCCCTCGGATATTTCATACTTTATGTCCTTATAATCTTTCAAAACTGCTCCTCCTTTATTTTTTGTTTTATAAGACCGCGCACCGGGCCGGGATCACGCGGTCTTTTTTTCTCATATCTTAAAATAATCTACGCCCGACTTAAAGAGCTTCTGGTCCTTTTCGCCGAAAATATTGAGTGCAAGGCTCTTGCCCACGCGCTCGCTGTGACCCATCTTTCCGAAGATGCGTCCGTCCTTATTCGTTATGCCCTCTATTGCCCAGAGCGAACCGTTGGGATTGAAGTCGATGCTGTAAGTAAGCTCCCCTGCGTCGTTTACATACTGGGTCGCTATCTGTCCGTTATTTTTAAGCTCCACCAAAAGCTCCTCGCTTGCAACGAAGCGTCCCTCGCCGTGCGAAACGGGAATGGCGTGAACGTCGCCCACCTTCGTGTTGTAAAGCCACGGCGACTTCGTATCGGTCACGCGCGTGTAAACGTAGCGCGACTGGTGGCGGCCTATCTCGTTATACGTAAGCGTAGGCATATCGGCGGTTGCCGGCATTATTTTGCCGTAAGGCAGAAGGCCGACCTTTACAAGCGCCTGGAAGCCGTTGCATATGCCAAGGACAAGGCCGTCTCGCGCCTCGATAAGCTCCATAACCGCTTCGCTCACGCGCGGATTTCTTAAAACCGTCGCAATGAATTTGCCGCTTCCGTCGGGCTCGTCGCCGCCGGAGAATCCGCCCGGCAGCATAAGTATATGCGACTCCTTTATAAGGCGCGAAAGCTCTTTTACAGACTCCTCTATCATATGCGCCGACAGATTTTTTATAACGAATATTTTCGCCTCGGCGCCCGCCTTTTCAAACTGCGCGGCCGTATCGTATTCGCAGTTCGTGCCGGGAAATACGGGTATCACTACCTTCGGGCGCTGGGCGCCGACTCTCGGCGCTATCTTTACCTGCTTATAATTCCAAAGATCGATAAATTCCGCGATCTCGCTCTTATTTTCATTCACCCTTGTGGGGAACACTTCCTCAAGCGGAGTCTCCCATGCCGAAAGCAGCATATCGAGCGGTATGAAGTCCATATCATGGCGTATCATGCGCCAGGAGTTTACGCGGCCTATGAGCACTGCTCCAAGCTCATCGGGAAGCACGGTCTCGGGCTCCGTCTCAATCACTATGCTTCCGTACAGTCTTTCAAAGATGCGCTCGTCGGGGAAGCTCTTGTCAAAATCGAAGCCCGCCATATTTCCGAAGCACATTGTGGCTATGGCCTCCGCCACGCCGCCGAAGCCCACGCTCGACGAAGCCTTTATCTTTCCCTTCGAGGCAAGCTTGTGAATCGCCTCGTACTTCGTTTTAAGATCCTCAAAATCGGGCAGCTTGTTTTCGTCGTACTTCGCCGAAACGAGATATACGGCGTCGCCCTCCTTTTTGAACTCGCTCGTTACAAGCTTCGAGGCCTTCCACGTATTTATGGCAAACGAAACGAGCGTAGGCACTACGTCGATATCCATAAACGAACCCGACATGGAATCCTTGCCGCCTATCGCCGCAACGCCCATGGAAAGCTGAGCGTGAAGCGCGCCCAAAACGGCGGCGAACGGCTTGCCCCAGCGAACGGGATCGTTTCTTAACTTCTCGAAGTATTCCTGCAGCGTAAGGTACGCGCCCTTTATCGGCGCGCCCGACGCGGCGATATTCGAAAGCGACTCCACAACGGCGTATACCGCGCCGTGGAAGGGGCTGGCCTTTGAAACATACGGATTAAATCCGTAAGACATTATCGAAGCCGTATTAGTATTGCCGCCCAAAACGGGTATCTTTGCGGCCATATAGCGCATCTTCGAGCGCTGGAAAATGCCGCCGTAAGGCATAACTACGCTGCCCGCGCCTATCGTGGAGTCAAAGCGCTCCACAAGGCCGCGCTGAGAGCATACGTTAAGGTCTGAGAGCATATTCGTAAGCTTGTCTCTAAACTGCTTGCCCTCCGCCTTATATGAAAGCTCTATTTTATCAAGGTCTATTTTCGGCACGCTCACGCGCGTCGTCTTCGGCGCGCCGTTCGAGTTTAAAAACTCGCGCGAAAGATCTACGGTAACGTCGCCGTTCCACTTCATCACAAGGCGTCCCGTGTCCGTCACGCGCGCGACTACCGTAGCCTCAAGGTTCTCCTCTGCCGCAAGCGCCATAAATCTGTCCGCGTCGCCTTTTTCAACTACTACGGCCATTCTCTCCTGAGATTCCGATATCGCAAGCTCCGTACCGTCGAGTCCCTCATATTTTTTGGGCACGCGGTTTAAGTCTATCTCCAAAGAATCGGCAAGCTCGCCTATCGCAACGGATACGCCGCCCGCGCCGAAGTCGTTGCACCGCTTTATAAGGCGGGAGGCCTCGGGATTTCTGAAAAGGCGCTGAAGCTTTCTCTCCTCCGGCGGATTGCCCTTCTGCACCTCCGCGCCGCACTCCTCCAAAGACTCCAAAGTATGCGACTTCGAAGAGCCCGTAGCTCCGCCGCAGCCGTCTCTGCCCGTGCGTCCGCCGAGAAGTATCACTACGTCGCCGCACTCCGGCTTTTCGCGGCGCACGTTATCCTGCGGGGCCGCGCCCACTACCGCGCCTATCTCAAGGCGCTTTGCAACGTAATCGGGGTGATATACCTCCGATACGAGGCCGGTGGCAAGGCCTATCTGATTGCCGTAAGAGCTGTAGCCGTTTGCCGCCGTGCGCACTATCTTTCTTTGCGGCAGCTTTCCTTCCATCGTTTCCGAAAGGCTTACGCGCGGGTCTGCCGCGCCCGTTACTCTCATCGCCTGATATACATACGAGCGCCCCGAAAGCGGGTCGCGTATCGCGCCGCCTAAGCACGTTGCCGCGCCGCCGAACGGCTCTATCTCAGTAGGATGGTTGTGCGTCTCGTTCTTAAAAAGAAGCAGCCACTTCTGGCGCTCGCGCCCCACGTCTACCGTTATTTTTATCGTGCAGGCGTTTATCTCCTCCGACTCGTCGAGGTTTTTAAGCTTTCCGGCCTTCTTTAACACCTTCGCCGCTATCGTTGCGATATCCATAAGGCTTATGTCCTTATGCTTTCCTATATAAAGCGACTGACGGTGCTTTAAATACTTTTCGTATACGTCTTTTAAATAATCGTCGTCTATGCTCACGTCCTCTATCTTCGTAAGGAAGGTCGTATGACGGCAGTGGTCCGACCAGTATGTGTCTATCATGCGAAGCTCGGTCATCGTGGGATCGCGATGCTCGGTATCCCTAAAATACTCGCGGCAAAAGGCTATGTCGTCTTTGTCCATCGCAAGGCCGTATTTATCTATAAGAGAGAAAAGCTCATCGTCGTTTGCATCGCAAAAGCCGTCTATCTTCGCAACTTTTTCGGGTATATCGTATTTCATTACAAGCGTGTCGGGCACTTTAAGAAGCGCCTCGCGGCTCTCAACGGGGTTTATGAGATAATCCTTGATGCGCGAAAGGTCCTTCTTACTTATCCTGCCCATAAGCACATACACCTTCGCCGAGGTTATTATCGGGCGTTCGCCCTGCGTAAGAAGCTGTATGCACTGCATACACGAGTCGGCGCGCTGGTCGTACTGTCCCGGCAGATACTCGACCGCAACGACGCTGTGGCTTCCCGCAATTTCGGGCAGCTCGTCGTAAGTGTCGTCAACCTGCGGCTCCGAAAATATAGATCCTCTCGCAAGCTCGAACGTCTCGTCGTCGATGCCTTCGGCGCAGTAACGGTTAAGAACGCGCACGCTCTTTAACGATTTTATACCCAGGTCTTCCTTGAGCCCGGAAAAAACGGAGCCCGCTTCAACGGCAAACTCTGGTCTTTTTTCAACATAAATGCATTTAACGGACTGTGACATACATGTTCTCCCTTTTTTAGATTTATCGTATTGCTTTGATTTATTTCTTTTATCTCATTTCTTTAATTTTATCACCAATGCGGCGCGGGTGTCAACGCTCAAAGGGGCTGCAAAGCGCGGCATATCAGCGTTTCGCCCTCTCTTTTTTCCACCCTCACGCGCACAAGCTCTCCCAAAGCGGGCCTGTCCGAGTACACCTTCGTCATGCAGTAATTCTCGGTATACCCCCGGTATGCGTTCTCCCCCGTTTTTTCTTCTATGAGGACCGTCCGCGTCTTCCCTGCTTCGGCGTCCAAAAAGCGCTCGGATGTGCTCTTTGCCGCTTCGCTCATAAGAGAAACGCGGCGCGCTTTTTCGGCGCGCGTTATATGTCCCTCCATCTTCTCCGCCCGCGTGCCGGGGCGAAGGGAAAACGGGAATACATGGACCTTTAAAAACTGCTCATTCTCCACAAACTTTATCGACTCTAAAAGATCCTCCTCGGTCTCCCCCGGAAAGCCCACGATAACGTCTGTCGTGACAGACGATCCGGGAAGAGCTTTGCGTATCTTTGAAAGGACCGAGGCAAATTCATCGGCCGTATATTTTCTGTTCATCGCGCGAAGCGTTTTGTCGCAGCCGCTCTGAAGCGAAATGTGAAAATGCGGGCACAGCCTCTTTAAATGCGGCAGCGCCGAGAGAAATTCGTCGTCGAAGCACGAAAGATTAAGAGAACCTAGCCTCACCCTGAAATCGCCCTCGAGCCCTTCGCACATTTCAAGCACATTAAGAAGACGCTTTTCGTATTTTATCTCCTTTCCGTATGACGATATGTGTATGCCCGTAAGCACGATCTCCTTATATCCGCGCCCAAGCGCCGCCGAAAGCTCGCTTTTTATATCGTCGAACGGCTTTGAAACGATGGGGCCTCTCGCATACGGTATTACGCAGTAGGAGCAGAAGTTGTCGCATCCGTCCTCTATCTTTATGCTCATTCTCGTGCGCTCGTAAGCCTCTGACAGGCTCATCGGCTCAAACCTGCGCGCGGCGAACGGATCGCTTACCGCCATAAGCTTCGTCTTTTTCCCGGCGCTCTCTATTATCAGGCGCGAAAGCTCCATCTTGTCCTTCGTGCCGGTAACTATATCTACGCCCGGCATGGCGGCTATTGCCCGGGACTTAAGCTGCGCATAGCAGCCCGTAACGCAGATGAGCGCCGCGGGATTTTTCTTTACGGCGCGGTTTATAACGCTTCGTGATTTTCTGTCGCTCTCGGCCGTAACGCTGCATGTATTTATTATATAAACGTCGGCGACCTCTGAAAAATCAACTGCCTCAACGCCGTTTTTTTTAAGCTGCTCCATGATCGCCGCGCTCTCGTATTGATTTACCTTGCATCCCAACGTATATATTGCTGCCTTCATTTTTTGCACCTCACACGAAGAAATTATATAATATATTCAACAAATTATCAAGAATGTATTGACTTTTAGCAAAAAACATATAACAATATTTTTTGATAGCGTTTTTTAATACCCGTTTTATTCTCAGTTTGAGGAAAAAATAAGCAAGGTACAGGTCATGATAAAGGGGGCTTTTATGGACGTTTTCAGGATCATTTCATTTTTGGGCGGCTTGGGTCTGTTCATTTTCGGCATGATGCTCATGGGCAACGCGCTTGAGAAAATAGCGGGCAACAAGCTTTCCGCCATTATCGAAAAATTCACGAGCAACCGCATAAAAGGCGTGCTCTGCGGCGCTGCCGTAGCCGCCATAATACAAAGCTCGTCCGTTGCGACCGTCATGGTCGTAGGCTTCGTAAACGCCGGCATAATGAAGCTTACTCAGGCCGTCGGCGTGATCTTAGGCGCAAATATCGGCACAACGATAACGGCGCAGCTCATCGGCCTTAACGCCGTAAGCGCCGACAGCCTCGTTTTACAGATATTCAAGCCCACCACCTTAGCGCCGATAGCCATCGTCATCGGCATCTGCCTTTATATGCTTGCAAAGCGCGTGCGCTCCGTAGAGCTAGGAGAGGTGCTCATAGGCTTCGGCATCCTTTTCGTAGGTATGCAGACTATGGAAGCGTCGGTCTCCGTGCTTGCCGACATGCCGGAGTTTTCCCGCATCTTCCTAATGTTCTCAAATCCTGTGATAGGCGTGCTCATAGGTGCGGCGCTCACGGCTGTGATCCAAAGCTCCAGCGCCTCCGTCGGCATTCTTCAGGCCTTCGCCTCAACGGGGCTCATAACGTTTTCAACTGCCGTGCCGATAATCCTCGGCCAAAACATCGGCACCTGTATAACGGCGATACTTTCAAGCGTGGGCGCTAATAAAAACGCGCGCCGCACCGCGCTTATCCACCTTTACTTCAACGTAATAGGCACCGTGATATTCATGGCGGCCATATACGCCTTTCAGTCGTTCGTCGGCTTCAAATTCTGGACCGACACCGTAAACGCGCAGGATATAGCAAATTTCCACTCCATATTCAACATAACCTGCACGATAGTATTCATACCGTTTGCAAACCTTCTTGTAAAGCTTGCAAATATGACGATAAAGTCGGGCGAGGACGAAGCCGCCGTAAAAACAAAATTCGACGACCGTCTCTTATATATGCCCGCGGCGGCGCTGTCTCAGGTAGAGAGCGCTGTTGATACTATGTTTTCGATGGCGATAAAAAACATCTCCCGCGCGCGCGAGGCGATAACGGATAAAAACAGGGATAAAGTAAAAAAGATCGTCGAAGACGAGGAGATCATAGACAAAATGGAATTCGAGGTCTCGAAATACCTCGTAAAAATAGCCGACCAGGAACTAAGCGAAACCGAAAGCAAATCTGTATCCGTATATCTTAAAATGGTAAACGACATAGAGCGTCTCGGCGACCACGCCGTGAACCTTTCGGAGATCGCCGTAGATATAATGGACGAAAAGATAACGTATTCCCCCGCCGCGCGCCACGAGCTGGGCATAATGTTCGGCGCCGTAGAGGATATACTTAATCTTGCGTACCAAAGCTTTAAAAAGCGCGACGAGCTGTTTTCTTACGCGATACAGGTAGAGCCGCTCGAGGAAATAATAGATATGCTCACCGAAGCGCTGAGGCAGGGTCATATACAGCGTCTCTCCGACGGGATATGCTCCGTTGAGACGGGCGTGTCGTTTCTTGAGATAATAAACAACCTCGAGCGTATAGCCGACCACTGCTCCAATATCGCCATCAGCGCGATGCAAAACGAAGACGACTTTGCAAGCAGCATCGATCCGCACGCCTTCTCCGTGCACCTGAGAGAAAAATTCGGCAAAGAATACGACAGGTTTTATAATTTTTTCCTTACGAAGTATTATAACAAATTAAGTCAGGCGCCTCAAAGCTAAAACGAAAAAGAGCGGAAAGCCTAAAAAAACTTGGCTTTCCGCTTTTGCTTTTTTGTTTATATGAGCCTCCCTATCTCTGAAAACAGCTCCGCCGAATCGACGGGCTTTTTTATAAAGCCGTTCATGCCTGCGGCAAACGCGGCGTTTCTGTCTTTTATGCTCACGTTGGCCGTCATCGCGATTATCGGTATGCCGGCCTTGTCGGCGTCCGCCATCGCGCGTATCTCTTTCGTCGCCTCTATGCCGTCCATAACCGGCATCTTTATATCCATAAGGATAAGGTCGTAATGACCTTTAGGCGCTTCTTTTATCTTTTGAGCGCACTCCTTTCCGTCAAAGGCGAAATCCGTCTTTGCGCCCGTCTCTTTTAAAAGCTCATGGGCTATCTCGCGGTTTATCTCCATGTCCTCGGCTACGAGTATCCTCTTTTCACCAAGATCCAATGCGCCTTCGGGCTTTTTAGAAAACCCGCCGCTTTTAACGGCGTCACTTAAAAAGGCGCTCTTGGCCGCGTCGCCTTCGCACTTCTTCGGATCTGCCACAGCCATAAGACAGTAGATAGCCTTTTTCAGATACTCTCCCGAAATGCGTATGTTCTCAAGATACCGTATAAGACGCGATTCATCTTCATGGTACAGCACAGCCATATTCGCGCACCCTATAATAATATGAAGCGGCGTCAGCACGTCGTGCGACATCTCTAAAATACGAATGAGCCTCGACGGCTTCTCGCCGTCGATATATTCCTCCATGAGATCCTCAACGGTCACTCCGAAAATGTCGGCAAGCTTCGGGAAAAGCGCTATATCGGGATATGAAAGGCCTCTCTCCCATTTTGAAACGGCTTTGTCCGTAACGTTCAGCCGTCCGGCCAGCGCGGCCTGAGTGAGACCGTGCTGCTTTCTTAAGGAGCGTATCACCGATCCCAAAGTAGGCTGTCTCAAAAATATCACCTCTTTACGTATTTATGATATCACTTGGTTTTTTGTGATACAACCGACCGTTGGTTTACATGCGCGCAGGAGATATTATCTGCAAAAGCGCCGCTTTTGAAACGTTTTTTCTTTGTAAGCAAGACGAATTTTTTTGGGACTGCGTTCCAAAGCCTACTCCAAAAGCCTCCACCGCGAGGCGCGGAGTTTCATTAGAACTGCGTTCTACAACGCTTTTTCAATTTACTTCTCTTGCTTTGCAAGCAAGCGGAATTTTTAGAACCAAGGTTCTAATACTCCTGATCCCCCTGCCGGGGGGCGTACTTTTGTAACCTCAGACCACCCCAAAAAATCCGCTTCGCGTATTTTTAGGGGACCCCGGCGTACCAAAAGTCCCGAGAGACTGCCGCCTCTCCGTCTCTCCGCTTCCTCGCTCTAACACCGCCTATCGGCGGCGCCAGCCGCTCGGCGTTACTCAAATATAACTTATGTCTCGCCATCTACTGGCGATAAGCGCAATTTGCTTTATAGCTTGGAGTCTTTTCGCCATGAGGGCGCATTCTAGAAGCTTCCTTCCCCACTGGTGTTCCGCGGCCGAGCCGCTCCAAGTCTTTGGCGCCCGCTGGTTATAGGCGGCATTAAACAAGCAGGTGCCCCCCTTGTCATCCTGAGCCTCCCCCTTGTCATCCTGAGCCTCCCCATTTGTCATCCTGAGCCTCCCCCTTGTCATCCTGAGCCTCCCCCTTGTCATCCTGAGCGAAGCGAAGGATCTTACAGCAATAAGATTCTTCGTCGCTTCGCTCCTCGACAATGACAGTGGGGGAAGCCCCCCGCGAGGCGTGCCACCCCACACGGCAGGACGCCTCTCCCTGTAGGTCACCCAGAGGAGGGCGACAGCGCGAGAGGCGTATACGCACACCTGCAGCCCATAGAAAAAGGCCTCCGAAATATATTCGGAGACCTTTCCTCGGGGAATTATTCTTAAATACAGGAGGTTTACCTGCTATGTTTTTCCAAAAAATCAGATGGCTTCGCCGACTTCTCTCCAATACTTAGCTTTAGCAGCCTTGGACATTTTGAAGCCGATGGTGAGAACGATTATGCCTACTACGTAGCAGCAGGAGTTGAATATGAACGAACCCATATACGAACCTGCAGCCTGAATGAATACGCCGTGCAGCGTGTAGGTAAAGCCGGTACCAAGGCTCATTGCCATGAACGCTATAGGATAAAGCGTCGAGTAGGAGCGCATACCGTACATATCACGAACGAGCTGCGGAGGCATAAGCTGAGTCATTGCGATACCTACGCCGAAGAGGAAGCATGCAACTGCAACAACGCCGTAGCTTGCGGTACCTGCAATGATGAGGAGTATCATAGAGATAAGCGGAACTATCGAGCAAACGATAGCCGTCTTCATTATACCGAACTTACTGTCGCTCATTCTGCCCTCAACGATCTTAAAGATAGAGGACGAGATCATACCGATGGTGGTAAGCGTAGCTGCCGTAACGGGGTCGAAGCCGCTGGTAACGCCGAGGTTTACCCAGTGCTGATTGAAGCCCGTGCAGAACGAGTTCGTAACAACGAAGAGAAGTATAAACCAGAAGGTAGCCGTCTTGAACGCGTATTTTGCGGGGATGCCGGGGAATTCCTTTATCTCCACCTGGTCCTTTACGTCCTTCATTTCCTCGGATTCGCTGATGCCGTAAGGTCTAAGTCCAACGTCGCTGGGCTTGCCGGCAACGAATAAGAGCGCAAGCACAACGTAGATAAGACCGATGCATGCCGCGATGCGGTAGGTGTAGCGCCAGCCGTGTGCAACGGAGAGGCTTGCGAACAGGGGGTTGAATATTGCGCCCGCAACGGAGGTGAATACGTAGGATATACCCATAACGAGGTTTCTGTGCTTTATAAACCAGTTGTTGATAAGAAGCGGGATTATATTGAGCGCACAGAATGCAAGCGACGTACCGATAAGGAACGTGCAGAGGTAAAGATGCCAAACCTGGGTAACAGTGCTTAAAAGGAAAAGACCGATGCAAACGCCTAAGCCGCCGATAACGGTAACGACCTTGGTATTGAACCTTGAAAGCACCTTAGCGCCTACAAAATAGAACGCCATAGTAGACCATGCCGACACGGTCATGAATATGGATACCTGGGACGTAGCCCAGCCGGTATCCTGAACGATGAAGGGCAGGAAAACGCCGTAGGTGTTACTTGCAAGTCCTACGCCGCAAAGAGAAGCGGCACAGCATACTACGAGTATCAGCCAATGGCGCGGTGATTTGTCACTGCCCAGCTTTTTGGTTTCTGCCATTAAAATACTCCTTCCTTTAAATAACAAATAAAAAATTTATAAAAACGCGAACGTTTTTATCTCAGAGAATCCTCCAAAAGGGCCTTGATCTCTTCTATAGTGGGCGGATGAGGACAAGTCTTGCTCGACGGATTCGTGCGGATGCGCTCTGCTATTTCATCCGTAACGAGCTCTTCGCGGGTAACGCCGAAATCAGCCACTCTCTTAACGCCGAGGCTCGTATTGAGAGCTCTTATAGCGTCGCCTACGATATGGCCCGCTTCTTCGTCGGATGCGCTGTCGGGAATGTCGATACCCATAGCTTCTGCCATCATTCTTATCTTTTCGGGCTTGTCTTTAGCGGCAAACTCTACGGTAGCGGGCAAAACTGCCGCGCAGCAGTTGCCGTGAGGCACCTGATGGAATACTGCGCCGATGATCTCGGCTGCGCTGTGGCCGATGTGCAGACCGCAGTTCGTGAATGCAACGCCTGCGAGAGCGGCTGCGTGAGCCATCTTTGCGCGCGCCTTTATGTTGGTCGGTTCCTTGGCTGCAACGGGGAGCCACTTAACGATGGTCCTTATCGCTTCCATTGCGAAGGTGTCGCCCATGGGGCCCTGGATAAGGTTCGTCATTGCTTCCATTGCGTGCGCCATTGCGTCCATACCGGTGGAAACGGTAAGACCGTAGGGCATACCCGTAAGGATCTCGGGGTCGATAAGAGCAAGACGCTTGTCATGCGAAAGCTTCGGCCATATAGCGCGCTTCTCGCCCTTGCCGCCGTCCATGGTGATGGTGCCCATACCGGTCATTTCACTGCCGGTACCGGAGGTGGTGGGGATAGCGATAAATGGAAGACCGGGTTTGGGCTGAATGTCGCCTGCGCGTCCCGTTATCTGGCCGAAATACTGGCTTAACGGAGGCGGGTTGTTCGTAAGCAGGTCAATACCCTTCGCCGTGTCTATCGCGCTGCCGCCGCCTATAGCGATGATACCGTCGATGTTCTCTTTGTGAGCGAGCGCGCTGCCCTCTTCACAGAGCTGATCGTGCGGGTTGGGAAGCACCTTGTCGAAGCTTACCCACTTGATGCCTGCAGCGTCGAGAGAATTCGTTACCTTGTCAACGATGCCGATCTCCTTTAAGTTTTTGTCGTGCACGATGATTACTTTCGTCGCGCCCAACTTCTTGATCCTTTCTCCTACAAGGGAGATGTATCCTGCGCCTTCCATTATCGGAACAAGATACTCAAACAGTTTGGGGTCATAATACATAAGCCATTCCTCCGTTAAAAAAATTTTAAAGTCCAAAAAGCATACTATTTTCTGCAATTCCTATTAGACACGATCAAAATTGTGCGCTTTTATTATCTCTGTTACTAATACGAATCGGCTTAAAATATCATGCAAAATGGACCTTTATCTGTCATACAGGGAAAAACGATCAAATGAGCTTTGAAAAATCAAAATTCTCACTTCACACCGATCAAAAAATACCCTTTTAATTATTATTGTATGAGCTCTTATTGCTTATATTATTACTGATTGCATTATTATTGTTGTTCCTATTATTATATTACTGTATATTCGGTCTGCTGTCAATATGCACAAAAAATATTTTTACCGGGTCTAAATTTGTATAAATTGATATGTTTTCAATGTAGCAATATATTAACATAACTCTATATAAATACTATTTACACCATAAACATCAAAAATATTCATAAAATGTATATTATGCTGTTTTGTTCATTGAAAGCAGGGACAAATTTTTAAAACCAAGGTTCTAAGACTCCTCTTAAATTTTGCTTTCCTTGCTTTGAAAGCAAGAAAAAGGATAATTGAATAGGAGTTATAGAACGCAGTTCCAAATAAGCGCCCTGCTTCGCGGGGGGCTTCCCCCCGTGTCATTCTGAGGAGCGAAGCGACGAAGAATCTTATTGCAGAAAGATCCTTCGCTTCGCTCAGGATGACAAGGGGGAGGCTCAGGATG
>JAFQZS010000015.1 GCA_017405765.1 Clostridia bacterium | reverse complement strand
GTTCACCACAGGCGGCGAGCTTGTTGAAGGCAGCGTCCGTCAGATATCCTACAGCGCGAAGCCGCAGACGATGTACTGGTATTACGATCACCTTCCCGTATCGGGAACGACGGGAGTCGGCGATTACGTTATCCGCGAAGTTAAGATTTCGGGTGCTGATCCCACGGTAGACGGGAACGGAGTTGTAACAAACTGCGGGACTGTTACTGCGATAGAAAACGGCGGACAGATCACTTTAAAAGGCACACTGAAGGGCGAGACGGGACGTTCGGACTTCGCGTATACCGTTCTCTATGAAGAGGGGACAGTCGGCAGCGGCTCCAACGTACGCGTGGATACCGTAACGAACGACAGGCCCGGCATTATCTTTAAAAAGCAGGACTGGAGCGGTCATGATCTTCCCGGAGCAGTATTTACCTTAAAGGATCAAAGCGGCACCGAGATAGGAACGTTCACCTCCGACGAGGACGGCATGATCACAACGGCGTTCCTTGCAAACAATAAGGATTATACGCTGACCGAGACGTCTGCGCCCTCCGGCTATCACGGCCTTGAAGACGCAATGACCGTCAACGTAAGCACAAACGGCACAGTTTCAGTAAGTGGCGTTGAAGAGCAGTACTACACGCTTACTCAGGCAGAGGGAACAACGCTTGCGACGCTTACGGTAAAGAACATACCCTATACGTTCGAAGCGATAAAGACCGACGAGACTACGGGCGATGTGCTCCCGGGCGTTGTGTTCGCGCTTCACCGCCAGGTGACGGTAGACGGCACAACGGCGATCGACATTGATCCGATGACGGGCTATGAGAGTCTTACGACGGATGAGAACGGCAAGATCCCGAAGATCGACAACACGCTTCCCGCAGGAACGTACGAGCTTCGTGAAAAGACGCCGCTCGACGGTTACAAGCCGATAGGCGCATATACACGCTTCACCGTATCTCCTACGGGAGCCGTAACACTGGGAGATCATCCGGACACGGTAACGCTTTCGAACATATTCAGCGAAGACGGCGTATTAAAATATGTTATGACCGTCACCAATATACAGCAGAAGAAGGTAAGCTTCAAAAAAGTAGATATCACAAGCTGGGCAACAAGCAAGCTTGAAGGCGCGAAATTCGATCTTTACAGGGCTGACTCGGACGGAGAAAGCATAACTCCCGCTCTGTACACCGGCCTTACCTCCGGCAGCGACGGAATGCTTTCGGACAGCATGGGCAATACGGTTTTCGAGCTTACGGTAGGCACTTACAACCTCATTGAAACAACTGCACCGGACGGCTACAACAAGAAGGCGGATCCCGTAGTGGTGACCGTTCTCCCGGGCGACGGTACGCCTGAGGATGATGTGAGATATGATGAAGGCACCGGCCTTTCCTCGAGCGGAAACGGAAGGTCGTACAATTCCACTACGCGCGTATACACGCTCAAGATCTCCAACGAGGCCGGCGTTGAGCTTCCCTCGACGGGCGGCTTCGGCCCCGCATTATACCTCGTGCTCGGCACGGCGCTCATCTTCGGCGCAGGCGCTGCATTTATAATAAGAAGCAGAAGAAACATAAGAAGGACCCGCAGATAGACTTAGGCGAGGATACACTTAAGACGATTGACATAAGACTTTGAAAGAACGGGAAAGGGGGAGTATGATAAAATGACTGCTAAATTAAAACGAGGACTTACGGTTTTCCTTGTTCTGTGATACTCATGGCGGCAGCGGGAGCAGTGTTCGTATATTCGGGCATTGTATTAAAGCGCAGAGACGAGCACGGAAAGTAAGCCTTAGTAGGGCGAAGACGATAAGTTTTAACACATAAAAACTGGGACTATGACCGATCGATGAATATATTTTCACGGACGTCATAGTCCCTTTGGTCATTTATCGGCAAATCAAATATGATATGAACCTGCAGGCGCATTCATTTTATATTATAATTATGATAAAATATACGCAGACTATTGAATTTTGCGCATTACAAATGTATAATTACAAGGACAAAAACCATTTAGAAAGGGTAGAGGAAAAATGAAAAAAGTAATTGCACTTATTTTAGCCGTACTTATGATGGGCGTGCTCTTTGTAGGATGCTCGTCCGGCGGCAGCAAGTCTGACTCTGAGGGCGATGCACAGCAGGAAGAAGAGGCAACAGTAGAAGAGCAGGCAGGCGTGGTACTCAATTCCGCAGCTGACCTCGTAGGCAAGAAGATAGCAGTTCAGGAAGGCACCACCGGCGACCTTATCGCATCCGATATAGCCGATGCGGAGATAGTTCGCTTCAAGAAGGCTACCGACGCCGCTATGGAGCTTAAGAACGGCCGCGTTGACTGCGTTATAATCGACGAGATGCCGGCTAAGAAGATCGTTGAGAGAAATGACGATATGGTAATACTCGACTTCCAGCCGACCGACGAGATCGAAAAGTACGCTATCGCAGTTAAGAAGGACAACGCAGAGCTTCTCGGTATAGTAAACGACACTATCGCCGAGATCCAGGAAAACGGCGCATATGACAGCATTTTTGCATACTACATCACCGGCGACGAGGAAGCGGTTCTTCCCGAAATACCGGAGTATGAGGCTGACGGCGAGATAATCATGGGCACGAACGCAGAGTTTGAACCCTTCGAGTTCAGAGACGATGCAAACGAGATCGCAGGCTTTGACGTAGAAGTTGCAAAGTGGGTAGCTTACAAGGCAGGCAAGACGCTTAGAATAGAAGACATGAACTTTGACTCGCTTATCGCAGCTCTTTCCAGCGGCAAGATCGACTTTATCGCCGCAGGCATGACGAATACCGAGGAGAGAAGACAGAACGTAGACTTCTCGACCGACTATTATGAGTCTAATCAGGCTATAATCGTTCTTAAATAATTTAGTTTTTGTTGTCAAGTGAGGAGCACTTTTCACTGCTCCTCACTTGCTGATACCGATTTTAAATAAGAATTTTGGGGCGGATCCGAGTTTTTATTTAAGATCGCGTATCTGTTTTTTAAGGAGTGGAACGATTGGATATTTTTACAGCCCTGTCCGCGTGGTTTCAGACTGCCGGAAATAATTTTTATCAGGCGTTTTTATACGCCGACCGATACAAGCTGTATCTTGAAGGTCTTCAGGTCACGCTGACCGTAACGATAGCGGCGATAATTTTCGGAACTATAATGGGAATAATTCTTGCGCTCATGAAGATATCGAGCGTGAAGATACTTCGCTTTATTTCGATAGTATACATAGACTTCATACGCGGAACGCCTACGATGGTGCAGCTGCTTATCGCATATCTAGTTATCTTCACATCGCCGGACACCTCGAAGATGATGGTAGCGATATTCGCATTCTCGTGCAACAGCGCGGCGTATATTGCCGAAATAATTCGTTCGGGCATTATCTCCGTCGATAAGGGACAGCATGAGGCGGGGCGTTCGCTGGGACTGTCAAAGTCGCAGACTATGATAAATATCATCATGCCCCAGGCGATAAGAATGATACTGCCAACGTATGCCAGCGAATTTATCGTGCTTGTAAAAGAGACCGCTATCGTCGGATATATCGGACTTGCCGACCTTACGAAGGTGCAAAGCGTAATAACGAGCCGAACTTATGAGGCGTTTTTCCCGCTTATCATAATCGCGCTCATTTATCTGGGCGTAACGACGGTATTGTCAAAGCTGTTTGCCGCAATGGAAAGGAAGTTGAACGAGCATGATAAGCGTTAGACATCTTCATAAATATTTCGGCACGAACCATGTGCTTAACGATATTTCCGAGGAAATAAATAAGGGCGAGAAAATAGTTATAGTAGGCCCGTCGGGCTCGGGAAAGTCTACGTTCCTTCGCTGTCTTAATCTTTTGGAGGTACCTACGAGCGGCCAGATAATCATTGACGGAGTAGATATAACCGACAAAAAGACGGATATAAACAAGGTGCGCGAGCGTCTTGGAATGGTATTTCAGCATTTTAACCTTTTTCCGCATCTTACGGTAATGCAGAATCTTACGCTTGCTCCCGTTAAGCTTAAGATAATGTCAAAGGAGGAGGCGGACGAGCAGGCGATAAAGCTACTTAGGCGCGTAGGTCTCGAGGATAAGGCAAAAGCATATCCGAACCAGCTTTCGGGCGGTCAGAAGCAGCGTATCGCCATCGTGCGTTCGCTTGCGATGAAGCCGCAGATAATGCTTTTCGACGAGCCGACGAGCGCGCTCGACCCTGAAATGGTAGGCGAGGTCTTGGAGGTAATGAAGGAGCTTGCCAACGAGGGAATGACGATGGCCGTTGTGACTCACGAGATGGGCTTTGCACGAGAAGTGGGCACGAGGATACTCATAATGGACGAAGGCAGAATAATAGAGCAGGCGCCTCCGGAGGAGTTTTTTGAGAATCCCAAAGAGGAGCGCACAAAGGAATTTTTAAGTAAAGTCTTAAAATAAACGAGCAGCAAATTAAAGTGTGCCTTGCGGCACGCTTTAATTTTTAGAAAAAATCATCAGAAAGGCTTATATATATATGGATCCAAAACGTCTCGGAATGATCCAGATAATCATATGCTCCGTGCTTTGGAGCACGGGCGGCATATTTATAAAGCTGATACCGTGGAACGCAATGGCGCTTTCCGGCGCAAGAAGCCTTATCGCCGCGCTTGTTGTGCTTGTTTCGATAAAAGTAATGCGTCTTGAGCTTAAACTAAGCAAACGCACAGTATCTATTGCCGTTTCGCTTGCCGGTACGCTTCTTATGTTCGTTTTATCGACAAAGCTTACAACGGCGGCCAATGCAATAGTGCTGCAATACTGCGCGCCTGTTTTGATACTTTTATATTATGCCATATTTAAGAAGAAACGCTTTTTAAAGACAGATTATATAGTAGTTTTACTGACTTTAGGGGGGATAGTCCTCTTTTTTTTGGACGGCCTTTCCTCGGGCAGCGTTATCGGCAATGTTACAGGCCTTTTCGGCGGGATATTTTTCTCGGGCGTATTTATAAATTCTGCCGAGGCCGACGAAAGTACGCGCTTTTCGGGCATTTTCCAGGGCCAGCTTCTTACTGCCGTAATAGGACTGCCGTTCGCGGCGGCGCTTAACGTTCCCATAACGGGGCAGACGCTGATCCTTATAATACTTCTCGGCATATTCCAATTAGGGCTCCCGTATGCGATATACGCCGTGGCTTTAAAGAACTGCCCACCGCTTACGGCGTCGCTTATCGCCATCTTAGAACCGCTTTTAAATCCGCTGTGGGTATTTATTTTTGCGGGAGAGACGCCGGGGATGTGGTCGCTTATCGGCGCAGTTATAGTGCTTGCGTCGGTCACGTTTTGGTGTGCGAAGGACGCGGCGAAGAAGTCCGCGTAAATATTTAATAATCATTATAATAAACAGGAGGATTAAAATGAAAAAGAAGCTTATATCGATACTGCTTGCGGCGATAGTTGCCGTATCGCTTTGCGCATGCTCCGGCGGCGAGCAGAATAAAGCCGCAGAGGATAAGGAATTCGTAACGCTTGGAGATGCGTTTGCGGTGGACTCCGAGATGTGGATGTCGGGATATGACGATAAGGATTACGTATATGTATTTGAGTACGGCGGAAAAAGCCTTCGCGTGTCGGCCCAGCTTAGCAAGGAAAAGCTTGAAGCCATCGACGCCGTTGATTTTGCGTCCGAGGAAGGTTTTGATGAGATAGAAAAAATAGTTTCCGACCTTGAGATAACAAAGACTGAGGATCTGTCCGCAGGCATACCCTCGGATGAGGAGCTTTCGGCTTATATCGGCATTACGGGCGCCCAGCTTGAGGAAGCGGGCTTTTCGGAGAACGGCTGGTCGATAACCGATGACTCAACGGAGGTCTATTACATAAACGGTCTTTATAACTACAAGGTGACGTTTGAGCAAAAGATAGACGCCGACTCTTTGGACGACGACTTTAACGCCGCAGAAGCCGTGTCAGATCTTACGATAAAAACCATTGAATACGAAAGCCTGTCTTATAACTGCACGGATCTTAGCCTCGTGCCGTAACGTGAAGTTTGCCGCGAAGTATTAACAAAAAAAACGACGTGTTTCGACACGTCGTTTTTTTAAGCGTTGATCCTTTTTTCGCCCGACTTTTTGTCAGCGGCTGCCGCCTGATATGACGCCCAAACACCCGCAGGAAGCGGAGCAAAGAGGCGTAAAGCTGTCTGAGAATACAAAGATACCGAAATTTGCGGCGCTGTCATTGTCGGCTGTGAATGTAAGCTCATTTTCGGTATCGGCCAAAAGCGCGCGAGACTCCGCGCCGAGGAATCTGCCGTTTTCGTCATATACGGCGAACCATGCGCTTGAGCTTTCGGTAACGGATATCGTACAGCTGACCGTGCTGCCCGAGACCTGCACATCTGAGATCTCTGCCGCAGATACTGGCTGCTCCTTCGGACTGCGTATAACACGAACTGCGGCATGATCGAGAAGCTCATTATATGAATCGGAGCTGTTTTCAAGAAACTCGCTCAACTGCTCATTAGTACCTATATAGTAAAGGTCGGAGATATCGTCGATATATACCGAGAACGTATTTTCGATGATCCGGGGGACGTTGGTAAACGCAGCGCGGCCTATACGGGTCACGCCTTCATCGATAACGACGCAAACGGCGGCAGGCTCCTTAAATATCCACGTAGGGAAGAAGTCTTCGTCTCCTACGTTATAAGTTCCTGTGCGCTTAAAGTCGTATGTTGATCCGCTGCCGTAAATACGAAGCGTACCGTAAGCGTCTTTCTGCCAATATACGTCGGGACCGCAGCGGCCTTTGCTTGTAACAGGTCCCATGTTAAGAGGAACAGAAGCTGTCTTCCCGTCGGAGAAATGAAGCGTAACGCCCGTAAGCGAGTTGTCGCCTTCGGCGAGGCTTATCTCATTCCAATGAGACTGACGTCCGCCGTAGCGTATATCCGCAAGCTTTTTACAGTATCCGAAGGCTCCGCGGTCTATCGCATTAAGAGCGACGGGGAGAGAGATCTCCTTAATTGATGAGCAAAACTCAAAGGAACGCTTTCCTATCCGTTCCAAGCTTTCCGGAAGGTCTATCTGTTCCATGTTAAAGCAGTTCATAAAGGCGTGATCGCCGATACAGGTCACGCCATCCCCGATCACTGCCCGCGATATCGCTTCGGTATTATCGAACCACGGTACGTCCGTCCAATCATCATAGTCGGTCATAGCGCCTGTGCCGGATATGGTCAAAACTCCGGCCTCGTCAAGCTTCCACAGAAGATCTTCGCCGCAGGTGCCGCTCGTTTCGCCCGACGGTCCCGTGTAATATGAGTTAAAACATACGCTCGTATATTCGGGATAATGGTCGTCATCGCCCCATATAACGGCGTCCCACTGCTCACTGCTGCCGCCGTAGTATATGACAGATAAGTTTTCGCAGCCGTAAAAGGGAGTCTCGCCGATCTCTATAGTCGCTTCCGGTATGCGTATGCTCTGAAGCGCCGAACAATGCACGAACGCCGCATTGCCTATGCCTGCGACCTTTGGCGGGACTTTCAAGGAAGTTAGCTTTTCACAGTAGATGAACGCGGCTTTGCCGATGTAAGTAAGGCTTTGGGGCAGCTTTACGGATGTAATGTTCAGGCAGTCCCAGAATGCATAGTTTCCGACAGTCGTTACGCCTTCCTCGATAACGACGGCTCTTATATCCTGTTTCACGTCGTTCCAGTCGGCTTCTCCGAAATCCTGCCACTCGGTCATAGCTCCCGTGCCGGATATGGTCAGAACTCCCGCGTCGTCAAGTTCCCATCTGAGATCGCCGCCGCACGTTCCGGCCTCGGCTTCGGCCGTCATAGGCAGAAAAGAAAGAAACATGCAGGATACGATAACTATTCCCAAAAGTTTCTTTGTCACGTTGGATCCCTCCGGTATGAATGATTTGATTTAACGCCTTTATTTAACGAAATCATATCATAAACGATATGAGTCCGCAACGGACATGCGCTCTTTTATTAAAGCGGCGAACACATTTCGTGCGGCATGGCGTAATCTTATCAAAAAAGCGAAAAAAAGAGCCGCAGCGATTTTCATTTCGCTGCGGCAGGGGATTTTTATCTTTGCTGCGGTTTTGATCCGGCCTGCTCCTCCAGTGCGCGCTTGTTTACGCCGCGCATCATCACAAAGAACATTATCGCCGCAACTATCAGCGACAGAAGGTCGGTAAACGGCTGCGTATATATAATGCCGTCGAGACCGAACAGACGGTTAGCGATGAAGAGTATCGGCAAAAAGAAAAGGCCCTGCCTTGCTACCGACAGAAGCAGCGAAGGTATCGCGCGTCCCATTGCCTGAAACGAGAACGTAAACGAGAAAAGTATGCCGAGCACGGGGCTTGCGATCATCAGGGCGCGCAGTATCTGCACACCGTACATTATGACCGTTTCGTCCTTGATGAAGACGGATATTATGAAATCAGTATTGAAAAAGTACAGCGTCGTGAGCGCCACGCCTATGATCGTCGTGCATATCATGGTAAAGCCGATGGCCTTTTTCATGCGGGAATAATTCTTTGCGCCGTATGAGTAGCCGATGAGCGGCTGTATGCCTATGGCGAAGCCCATCTGCAGCATTACGACAAGCATATTCGCTCTCAGCGCCACGCCCATTGCCGCTACGGGGTAGTCGCCGTAGCTTGAAAGGACGTTGTTCAAAAACAGATTTGATATGCCCATGAGTATATTGTTCACGGAAGCGGGGAGACCTATCATAAATATCGGTCCCCAGATCTCATGCATCGTGAAAAACTTGGGCGCTATGGAGAGCACGGTATCCTTTCTTCTGAAATAGAGAAGATATACGATAACAGAGCATATATTGCCTATCACAGTTGCGATAGCCGCGCCGGAAACGCCCATATCGAGCACGAGTATCATTATGGGATCGAGGATGATATTCACAACGGAGCCGAATATCATGCCGAACATGGCCGTTTTTGCCGCGCCCTCAGCACGGATTATATTGGAAAGCATTATAGACTCCACCGAAAACACCGCGCCTATCGCCAAAAAGGTAAGATAGGAGCGCGTAAATCCCTCGGTTGCGGGAGATGTGCCCATGAGGTGCAGTATCGGCGTCATAAATATGAGGAATATCGCCATAAGAACGAATGAAGCCGCGACAGACATATAAAAGCAGGAGCTTGATATGTTTTTTATCTTATCGTAAAGCTTTGCGCCGAGCGAACGCGAGATGAACGTGCCGCCGCCTACGCCGAAGATGTTGCCCACGGCGAGGAATATAAAGAAAAGCGGCATAGTGAGCGATACCGCGGCCACCTGATTCGGGTCGTTCGTCTGACCTACGAAGAAGGTGTCGGCCATGTTGTATATAATGGAAACGAGCATGCTCAAGACCGACGGAACGGCAAGCGACATTACCGCCTTCGGTATAGGCATTTTTTCAAAAACGTCACGATTCATTTTGTTCTCCGTTTTTTTGATTTATTATGCACCGAATATATATATAGGTATTATATCAAGCGTTGATAAATATCATATTACTAACACAATATGTTGTCAATAGAGACGGAAAAAGATGTAATAAGTATACAAAATATGAGCAAGAGCATACATAATTTTTGAAAGATACAGAAACGAAAGATCTGCTTTATAAGAAAGAAATAAGACCCGTATGCTCAAACATCATCTTTAAGCCGATGAATATGAGCACGGCGCCGCCGATCATCTCTGAAGGCCTTTTGAACATTGCGCCGAAGCGGACGCCCGATATGACGCCGAGAAACGAGAGCGCGAAGGCGGTAAGCCCTATCACCGATGCGGCGGGGAGCACCGGAGTTTTTATAAAGGCGAACGTCATGCCTATGGTAAATGCGTCTATGCTCGTTGCAAGCGAAAGGATAAGAAGCTCTTTTAAGTCGAACGACGATTTGATGAAGGCAGGCTCGTTTTTTATAGATTCGTATATCATTTTAGCGCCGATGAACGAAAGAAGGAAGAAGGCGATGAAATGACCGAATCTTGTGATGCATTGAGAAAACTGCGCGCCTATCAGAGCGCCTATAAGCGGCATAAGCGCCTGAGAGCCGCCGAAGAACAAGGCGATAACCGCGCATTTTCCATAGTCGATGCGGCGCATACCGAGCCCCTTTACGAGCGAAATGGCAAATGCATCCGCCGAAAGTCCTACGGCGATAAGAAACGATTCGAGAAGACCCATTTTTTCACCTCCGAAAGCGGCCGTTTACGTAAAAAGCCGCTTTATTTATATTATCGGGAGCGCCGCCTTATGCATTTGGGATATCGTATGAGCGAGTTGAAAAGATTTGACATTATGCGCCTTGACGAGGGCGCGCGGCGTGAGTATAATAAAAAAACACGGATAAATCTTCTTAGGAGGAATTTATGTCTGCTCCTTCTGTAAAAATTGCGGCAAACAACAAAAAAGCATATCACGACTACTTTATATTGGAAAAGTTTGAAGCGGGGATAGAGCTTTTCGGCACGGAGGTAAAATCCGTGCGTTTGGGACAGCTTAACCTCAAGGATTCATATTGCTTTATAAAGGACGGGGAGCTTTTTGTAAGAGGAATGCACATAAGCCCTTACGAAAAGGGAAATATTTTTAATAAGGACCCTTTAAGGGAGCGAAAGCTACTCATGCACAAGCGCGAGATAAACAGGCTTTTCGGCAAAATGAAGCAAGACGGCTGCGCTGTGATCCCTTTAAGCGTATATTTTAAAGGCTCGCTTGTCAAAGTTGAAGTTGCGCTGACAAAAGGAAAGAAGGAATACGACAAGCGCCAGAGCATTGCCTCGCGCGATGCGAACAGAGAGATAGACCGCGCAATAAAGCAGAGAATGAGATAAATACGGGGGCGTACCGGTTTCGACGGGGATGCTGAAGCTCGATAAGCGGATAATGGCGCCCGGCCATTTAAAAACGGGCAACCTTAAAATTAAACGCTAACAGAACTAACAGATTAGCATTAGCTGCGTAATTACGCACAGCCGTCCCGCCCGTGAGGACCGCGGCATGGGACGGGGCGTCATTTAGCGGTGAACGTGAACGCGGTAAGCTTTGCCCGCGTCATGTAAAATGAAGCTACCGAAAATGTAAGCCCGCCTGTCGGCGTGCATCGTAGGGAACGTAAAACATCAGGCTATATCCGTAGAAAGTCGGGGGGATGTGTTTTCGGACAGGAGTTCGACTCTCCTCGCCTCCACCAAATAAAAAACCCCGCATGAGCGGGGTTTTTTGGTCAAAATAAATAGGCCTGTGAGCTCGGTAAGAGCGAGAAAAACGGCCGGATCGCAAAAAATAAAATAATGGTCAAGGAGAAACGTATGAAACAGAATATTGGCTAAGATCATTACCTCTTTTTTTATATATTGATGAAAAACAAGCAAAGTCATTGTTTGAGGAGCACTTGGAGATCAAACGGATCTTGATAGCTTCCTTGGAAACGGTGAAGAGTAATAATATTTGACAGAAGTTCACTTACCTATAGCGGACCACGGAAAATCCGTCTTTTCGCACCCGTTTCCCCCAAAAAGCGCACGCTTAGGCGTGCGTTTTTTTTATGCCCGTGTAAAACAGTACACCGATTTGCCGCAGCAAACAAGTTTGTTTTTCCGCTATGAAATGTGATGCAAGGTTGGTATAATAATAATGAACAAAGCATCTGTGATGATCCTAAGAATACCAAACGGAAAGGAAGGAACAATATGTCTATTATCGGAGCATATATGGCGCCGCATCCGCCGCTGATCGTGCCCGAGGTCGGACGAGGCGGCGAGCGGCAGATAGAAACTACGAGGGCGGCGTATATTCGCATAGCGCAGCGGATAGCAGAGCTTAGGCCCCAGACCATTATCATTTCCAGCCCTCACACTACGCTCTATTCGGACTACTTCCATATCTCGCCCGGCAAAGGCGCGGAGGGAAGCTTTGCGCAGTTTGGAGCTTTTAAGGTGCGCTTCAAAGAGAAATACGACGAAAAACTTATAAAGACCATTGCGCGCATTGCACACGCGGAGGATTTTCCCGCAGGGACGTACGGAGAGCGTTCGCCCGAACTGGACCATGGCGTCATGGTGCCGCTTTATTTCATACGACAGTATTATTCCGATTTCGATATTGTGCGTATCGGCCTTTCCGGACTGCCGCTTGAAGACCATTACAGGTTGGGTCAGATAATTAAGGAGGCCGTTTCCGATATCGGCCGCAGAGCCGTATATATCGCCAGCGGAGACCTGTCCCATAAGCTAAAGAGCGACGGCCCTTACGGCTTTGCGCCGGAAGGTCCGCAGTACGACGCCCGCGTTATGGACGTATGCGGGCGGGCGGCCTTTGATGAGCTGTTCGATTTTGACGAGGCCTTTTGTGAACGTGCGGCGGAGTGCGGACACCGTTCCTTCGTTATAATGGCCGGCGCTTTGGACGGGACCGGAGTAAAGGCAAATAAGCTTTCCTATGAGGATGTGACCGGCGTGGGATACGGCGTTTGCACGTTTGACCCGATCGGAGCCGACGAAAGCCGCAGATTCCTTAAAAAACGGCAAGAGGCAGAAAAGAAGCGGCTGACCGAATCGCGCGCGGCAAGCGATCCGTGGGTGAGGCTTGCATGGAGATCGGTGGAAAGCTATGTGCGCACCGGAAAGACGATCGATGTTCCGAACGATTTGCCTTGGGAGCTTACAGATACGCGGGCAGGTGCGTTCGTGTCTATACACAAACAGGGAAGACTGCGCGGTTGCATAGGAACGATCGCCCCGACGCAGAAAAGCCTTGCAAAGGAGATAATTATGAACGCTGTCAGCGCGTCGAGCCGTGACCCGCGTTTTGCCCCGATCCGCCCGGATGAGCTTTCGCTTTTGGAGATAAGCGTTGACGTGCTGGGAGAGCCGGAGGACATATCTTCACAGGCGCAACTGGATCCGGCGCGCTACGGCGTGATAGTGACGAAAGGCGGCAGGCGGGGTCTCCTTTTGCCGGCTCTGGACGGCGTGGACAGCGTGGAAGAGCAGGTGGCCATTGCCCGCCGGAAAGCGGGGATAGGGCCGAACGAAACGGTGGCGCTGCAGCGCTTTGAAGTTGTGCGCCACACTTGACGATCGGGGGGGATCAAAATGGCTCGATGCAGCGTATGTTTTCATCACTGCAATATTTTGGAGGGTAAAAAAGGTCTCTGCGGTGCGCGCACGTGTGTTAATGGGAAAGTGGTTTCCGAAAACTACGGGAGGATCACCGCCTTTGCGCTGGACCCTGTTGAGAAAAAACCGCTGCGACGTTTTTTCCCCGGCAGTATGATATTGTCTGTCGGCAGCTACGGGTGCAATCTGCGCTGTCCGTTTTGTCAGAACCATGAGATCTCATGGTCGACTGAGGCGATGAGAATGTCGGGGGAGGTAGAGAAAATTACGCCGGAGGAGCTTGTTTATGCGGCAAAACGTGCAAAGTCCCGCGGGAACATCGGACTTGCGTTTACCTACAATGAGCCGCTTGTGGGCTGGGAATTCGTCCGTGATGCGGCGTCTATGGCGCATGAGGCGGGCCTTATCAACGTAATGGTCACCAACGGGACAGCCGAGCCGGAAATTCTGGAAGCGCTTCTTCCATATATTGACGCCATGAACGTCGATCTTAAAGGCTTTACGGAGCATTATTATACCGGCGTGCTGGGCGGCGATCTTGGCACGGTCAAGGCTTTTATCACAAGAGCCGTTAAAGAATGCCACGTGGAGCTTACTACGCTTATCGTGCCGGGGGAGAACGATTCGGTGGAAGAAATGCGTGCGCTGACCGAATGGGTTGCGGGACTTAAGGACACGAAAGGGAATACGATCGGCCGCAGTATCCCTCTTCATGTCTCACGCTTCTTTCCTCGGTTTTGCATGACGGATCGCCCGGCAACGGATATAGGAAAAGTCTACCGTCTGGCAGATGCGGCCCGCGAACGGCTCGACTACGTATATACAGGAAACTGCTGACAAGGATTAAAAGCCGCATAAAAAAGACAACGAAGGGCGATCGTGCCGCGTTGGACCGCTCCGTGCTCGTTTGACACGGCGCGTATATCGTGATATTATTTTTATAAATAATTCACGTAATTCACGGCAAAGAGCGTTTATTTTAGATCTGCCGCGCGAATCAAAAAAACATACGTTTCATCCGAAGAGGCGGGGGACGCCCCCGAAAAAAGAATACGGTATCGGCGAGAATAATGAGAGCTGCCGTAAGGATCGCCGGGGACCTTAGCACGACTTTTTATTTGGGCTTTGCGGCTTTGAAGCTTAGGGCGTTTTTGGCGTTTTTTCAAAGCTTCAGTTTATGCGGACAACTGCCGCACAGCCCAAGTACGACATATGAAGGGAGACAAGCCAAATGAGCAACAACGATATTTTGAACGGGAATCATCTCGAAGGCGATGAAGCGCACCGACATTTTATGCGTGTCGTATACCAGGTGAACAATATTGCCTGCCTGTTTGAGCAGAACGAGGACGGGAGCGTTTCGGCTATTTTCGTGACGCCGGCTTTTGCCAAAATGATGGAATGCGATTCGCAGGAGGAAGCGCTTATGATCATGGACGGCGAAAACCTGTTTAAGAATACTTATGAGGAAGACCGTCGGCTCATTTTCGATATGTTAAGGAACCGCATCGGTCCGGACGGCACGCAGGACATTACGGTGCGCAGGATCACAAGCAAGGGGAATATCATCTGGTGCGCGATACATTACGCATTTATCGACGACTACGACAGGCATTACGTTTATTGTACATATGCCGATCTCACAAGACTTAAGCGATATGAGGAGCAGCTGCAGAGCGTGTATACAAGCCTGGGTGAAAGCTTTCACCAGACGGATGACGATTCGCTTGCCCGCGTTCGTGCCAATCTTACTACCGATATCGTTGAAGAGGCCAACGGCGCATCGAGCTATGTGACGAACAGCGAGAATATGAATTTCTCGGATGCGCTGAAAGAAAGGGCGTCATATTTCCCGATCGATGAAGAAAGAGATATATTCCTTGACACCTTCAATGCGGACGCGCTGACAAAGGCATATATGGACGGCGTAGTCTCGGCGAGCAGGGTGCTTTACTCCCGACTGCCCAACAATTCCGTATTCTATGTAAAGATCACGGCGAATGTTACGCGCCACCCCCTTACAGGCGATCTTGTCGTCTTTATTAAAGAGGAATCAAACAACCCGGAGAAGCTTGCCTCCACCATAAACGGAAAGATACTTGCAAAGCAGTTCGATCTCGTTGCATATATTGCCCGCGACATTTACGATGTTGCCATAGGCGACGCGAGCATGATCGAGCACGGAAACATATTTCCGAAGGTAAAGCACGGCTCCTATAAGGAGTATCTTGAAACGCAGATCATTCCCGCCCTGCCGAAGGATGAAGAATATCGGCAGAAGATACGTGAAGCAATGGATCTTAAGACTGTTTTTGAGATGTTCGAGGTAAGGGAGCCTTATTCAGTAGATATTGAAGTGGACATGGAGGACGGACATTTTTATAAGCGCTTTGACTTTTATTCCGTAGATCCAGAGTCTGAATACTGCATCGTTCTTAAAACAGACACGACCGCGGTGCGCCTGGAGCAGTTGGAGCAGGAGGAGCGCAAACGCGAGCTTGAATACAGCAGGCAGGAGCTGGCGGACACCGACGGCATAATGGCCGACGCGGGCTTCGGTATGTGGCACATGACGCTTGAAGAGGGAAAAGCGTCGCGGCTGCGCGCTAATGCAAAAATGAAGGAGCTGTTAGGGATAGCCGGAAAAGACCTGACAGAGGAAGAAATATACGACGCATGGTATTCCCATGTGCCTGAAGCGGAAAGACCGGCAGTAATGAAAAGGATCGAAGAGATGCTTTCGGGAAAATTGTCTGAGTGCATCAATCTTTGGATCCATCCGGACGGCCACGAGATGTATACGCGCTTCGGCGGTACCGTAGTGGCCGATGAGAACGGAAAACAGTCTCTGCGCGGTTATTACAGCGATGTTACCGAGTCTGTCCGCGAGGACAGAGCGCAAAGAGAAGCGCTTAAGGACGCTCTTGTTGCCGCCGAGCATGCAAACAAGGCAAAGACGACATTCCTTAATAACATGTCGCATGATATACGCACTCCGATGAACGCGATAGTAGGCTTTACGGCGCTTGCCACGTCGCATATTGAAGACAAGGAGCTTGTACACGACTATCTTGGCAAGATATCCGTATCGAGCCAGCATCTTCTCTCGCTCATAAACGACGTGCTTGATATGAGCCGAATAGAGAGCGGCAAAATGACGCTTGACGAATCGGAAGTCCATCTGCCTGACCTTATCCATGACCTGCGGACTATAATACATGCCAATATAGCGGCAAAGCAGCTAAATCTGTTTATTGATACGCAGGATGTGGTAAATGAGGATATTATAACGGATAAGCTTCGTCTGAATCAGGTATTTCTCAATATCCTGTCAAACGCGATAAAGTTCACGCCGAACGGAGGAGATATCAGCTTCTTTGTAATAGAAAAAGCATCTCCTATCCCCGAACATGCATTGTTCGAGTTCCGCATCAAAGATACGGGCATCGGCATGAGCAAGGAGTTCCAGAAAACGCTTTTTGACGCCTTTACCCGTGAAAAGACAAGCACGGTAAGCGGTATTCAGGGCACAGGCCTTGGTATGGCGATAACCAAGAGCATAGTAGATATGATGGGCGGCACGATATCCGTAAACAGCGAGGAAGGAAAGGGCAGCGAGTTCATCGTGACGATGCCCTGCCGCCTTAACGGGAACTCCACTCTCAACGAAGCGATCCCCGAATTGCAGGGACGCAGAGTGCTCGTTGTGGACGACGATACCGACACATGCCTTTCTGTATGCTCTATGCTCAGAACGATCGGTATGCGTCCCGACTGGACAAGCCAGGGAAAGGAGGCCGTGATCCGCGCGAAAGAGGCAATGAAGCAGGCGGAGGCGTTCAGCACTTATATCATCGATTGGCAGATGCCGGATATGAACGGAGTTGAGGTAGTCCGCCGGGTGCGCAATGTTATAGGCGACAATGCCCCGATAATCATTATGACGGCTTACGATTGGACAGATATCGAGAAGGAAGCAAGCGAAGCCGGCGTTACCGCGTTCTGCTCCAAGCCGATCTTTTTGTCGGAGCTTAGGAAGGTACTGGCCGCACCCTTCAAGAATGCGCCGGAGAATAATGAGCCGGAAATAAAAGCGGTAGACTTTACGGGCAAGAAGGTCCTGCTTGCCGAGGATAACGAGATGAATCAGATGATTGCGCAGGCGATATTCTCTGAAGCAGGCTTAGAGATCGAGATCGCCAAAAACGGCGAGGAAGCCGTGAACATGATGAAGGAAGCGCCTGCCGGAACATATGACATAATTCTTATGGATATCCAAATGCCCATTATGGACGGCTATGAAGCTGCTCGTATAATTCGTTCCCTTGACGACCCCGTAAAAGCCCATATCCCGATCATCGCCGTTACGGCAAATGCATTTGAGGAGGACAGAAAGCTTGCGCTGGAGGCCGGTATGAACGGGCATCTGGCAAAGCCTTATGATATTCCAAAGATGATGGAAATGCTTGGACATATTCTGGCGTGACCGGCCGAATTATAAAAAAGATCCCGCGGCGCATAAGACTGCCTTTTGGTATTGCGCCGTAAGAGGAGAACGCGCGTATGTATGCGGTGCGCCAGATTGAACGTTTTTTGTAAAAACACAGTGATTTATTTTAAAAAAGCACGCTTCGGCGTGCTTTTTTATAGACCGCAAAAATATGAAAAGCTGCCCCAAAAAGCAACAGCAGGTTGCTTGCAATATTTTTTTAAGCGTATTAAGATCAATATATAAGGAGGCGTTAGTGTGGATACAAGAGAGATACTTCATGAGCTTAGAATAAAGAGCGGCTTATCACAGGATGAGCTGGCAGAAAAGGTATTTGTAACGCGCCAGGCGGTATCGCGCTGGGAAAACGGCGAGACCGTGCCGAATACGGAAACACTGAAACTGCTTTCAAGGTTTTTCGATGTTTCGATAAATACGCTGCTTGGAGAGCCGCGCCGTCTTATATGCCAATGCTGCGGAATGCCGCTTGAGGATAAGATCATAAGCAGGGAAAAAGACGGAACGATGAATGAGGATTACTGCAAGTGGTGCTACGCCGATGGAGCTTATACATACAGCAACATGGAAGAGTTGATAGACGCTTGCGTTAATCACATGACCGGCGAAGGCTTTTCAGAAGAGCAGGCGCGTTCTTATATGAAACAGCTTCTGCCTACGCTTGATCATTGGAAAAGATATGAACAGCTCGGCGATAACGGTCAGTTTGAGGAATTCAAAAAGAAGCTTATCGAAGAAATAAACGATCTTCATATAGAGGGTATGCCGAAGGTGGAAAAATTAAACGCTCTCGTCGGACAGCGTGTAAACTTCGAGTATCCGCTTCAAGGCGGCAGAAGCGTTAAATTTCTTGACGATGGAAAAACGTATTTGTGCGCTCAGCTTGAGTCGCAGTTCGGGAAAGGACGCTTATTTGGCGTTGTTGCAGATATGGATCTTATACTCGTATGCACTTACGAGGAAGGGGGTATAGATCCCGAGCTTGTGATGTATAAAAAAAGATGACAGAGGGCAATGCAGCCGCTTTTGTTCGTCTTATGCTTATTTGACATGCCGGATATATCGTGCTATCATTTTTTCAAATAAAACAAAAGGGGATCGTTTACTATGAATTTAATGGACAAATCGACGTATTCAACTGCTTCCGGTCATAACTATCAGTACGTTGTGCTTCAGGTGACGCTGAAGGAAAAGCTTATCGGAACGGGTTCGGGAAACTTAAAGGCGTTGGAGCGCGTTATCAACGATCAGGCAAAAAAAGGCTATAGGCTGCACACAATAACAACGACGAGCGCGGAGAGCAAGGGACTTATGGACGGCGACCGTATCCAGGCGACTCTTGTATTTGAGAAGCTGGAGTAAAATATACGCGTTTCCGGACGCGGCTTATATAGCATAAGCGATATCGCGTCGGCGGGATTTTTCGTTTTGGAGTTAAATCCAAATTTAAGTGAGTGGTTGAACGAAAGGAGTGCGCCATGGTATATTTTGTTATAACAACATATTTCGATAAGGAAAAAGACATAAAGGACTATCTTGAATACATAGAAAAAGTTGCGCCCATCGTTAAAAGCTACGGGGGACGGTATTTGGTGCGCTCGGAAAATATAACGGCGCTGAGTCCGAAATGGAAGCCTGACAGAGTGATAATAATTGAATTCGACAGAAGGGAGCAGCTTGAGAAGTGTTTTTCGTCGGAAGAATACAGAAGAATTGCCGCTCTCAGAGAAAACACTGTTGACAGTCGGGCGATAATTATTGAATGATTAAGGAAAGCGGGGGATGAAGCATGAGGATAAACGATAACGTTCATTTGATACGAAAAGAGTTTTTCGTAACATCAAGCGTGAAGCGATTTGTAAACGTTTATCTCATCGAAGGAAGGCACTGCTATCTTGTTGACTGCGGCGTTGCGGGGACGGAAACTTTGATAGAGGAATACTTAAAGACAATAGGCCGCAGCTTAGATGATTTAAAAGGCATATTTATCACGCATTCGCATCCGGATCACATAGGCGCGGCGGCTGGAATACAAAGGCGAAGCGGATGCGCAGTATATGCTCCCGCAAAGGAGGCCGAGTGGATAGAGGATATAGACCGACAGTTTTCGGATCGCCCCATCCCGAACTTTTATAAGCTGCTGCCGGAATCGGTAAGGATAAGTCGTCAGCTTGAAGACGGCAATGTGATCTCGCCCGAGAATGGGATAGAGCTTCGCGCGATATCGACAGAAGGCCATTCGCACGGTTCAATGTCATATATATTGAACGGCGAGCTCATTTTTACGGGCGATGCGATACCGACTTCAGGCGACGTTCCTATTTTTGTTGATTATAATAAAAGCATAAAGAGCCTTGACCTTATCAAAAGCATCGGCGGTATAAAATACGCCTGTCCGGCGTGGGACGCAGTTTACGATAAGGATAAGCTTGACGAGAGGATATTGATCGCAAAGGAAATGCTTGCACGGCTGAAAGAAGCGGCGATTCAAGTCGAAAGCGAATTCGGAGACGTTTATGACGATGAAAATATCTTACGGATATTTAAGGCGGCAGGCATGCCGGACTATTCGGGAAACCGCCTTGCGAGAATAAGCATAGAAGCCTGCCTTATGGGGCAGGACGATGGGTGAGACGCAAAAAAAGCCTTGTGAAAGCAAGGCTTTTTTTGCATCCTCCCGCGATTATTTAATCGCGGCTTCTATGCAGAATATGGCTTCGTCGAGCGTACATACGGCGTCGTCGAGATTATCGACGACGGCGTCGGCTTTTTCGTACTCCTTCGTGTCGATCTTGTTTTCGGGCATGTTGTCTCGGTCCTTTTCCTCCTCGTAGAGGATATCGTCGACGGTGCATTTGAGCTCCTCAAGTTGTGTAATTATCTCGCGCAAGGCTTTTCTTCTTTGATTGTTCATGGTGTTTGCCCCTTCTTTCAAAGATTTCGGCTGGTTTAAACTAATGCTTGATAACATGATTATACACGAAGCTTTGACCATTTACGACAAGCTCCCCAAAAAAATGCCCCCGTATGCATTCATGCATACGGGGGCGAGCCGATCGCTTTATTTTAGTCTTTGAGCATTGCGTTTGCGATGGTCATGCGCTGTATCTGGTTGGTGCCTTCGAATATCTGGAATATCTTAGCGTCGCGCATGAGCTTCTCAACGGGGTATTCACGGCTGTAGCCGTAGCCGCCGAGTATCTGTACTGCGTCGGTAGTAACAGACTGAGCCAAGTCGGAAACGAAGCACTTCGTGGATGCGCCGATGCCGGGGTCGGTGATGCCGTTAGTGATGAGCTCTGCAACATACCAGCACATCTGGCGAGCTGCGATGGTCTTCATCTCCATGTCAGCCAGCATGAACTGAACTGCCTGGAACTTCGAGATGGGCTTTCCGAATACTACGCGCTGCTTTGCGTACTCAACGGAGTAGTCTATGCAGGCCTGCATAATGCCGACAACCGTAGCGTTGCCCAGAGGACGGGTACGGTTTAAGGTGTTCATGGCTATCTTAAAGCCTTCGCCCTCTTTGCCTACGAGATTCTCTGCCGGCACGACAACGTCTTCAAAAATAACGTCGCTCGTCTCGGAGGAGCGTATGCCCAGCTTGTCCTCGTGCTTGCCTACGGAAACGCCGGGACGGTCGCGCTCAACGATGAACGCCGAAACGCCCTTTGCGCCGAGATCCTTATCGGTGGAAGCAAATACGGTGTAAAGCGTGGAAACGGGGCCGTTGGTGATAAAGCACTTAGCGCCGTTTATAACGTATTCGTTGCCGACCTTTTTTGCGGTGGTGCGCTGATGAGCAGCGTCGGAACCGCCGTCTGGCTCGGTAAGACAGTAGCTTGCGAGACCCTTATTCAAAATATGGTCTGCATACAGCTTCTTCTGCTTTTCGTTGCCGGCAAGAAGCACGGGCGTGAATGCGAGCGAAGACGCGCCTACACCTATCGAGAAACCGGGATCGACCTTACCTATTTCCTCGCGCACTATGCACTGAGTCTTGAGGTCGAGTCCGAGTCCGCCGAATTCTTCGGGTATGTACATACCGTTAATGCCGAGGTCGCATATCTTTTCATATACGTCCATGGGGAAGTAGCTCTTTTCATCGCAGTCTTTAACGATGGGACGAACATACTTTTCGCAGAATTCGCGCACGAGAGCCTGTATTTCAAGCTGCTCTTCGTTTAAAAGGTGATACGGGTTTATCATGGTGACCATCCTCCTGTTTTTTTAATTTTTGTTTTTAGAATATACGACGCACGACTGTATCGGTCAAATAAAGCCGTAACATTGAACAAGCCCGAAAGAACTAACAGGCAATTATTTGTGCATTATAATATTTAAAAATATTATAACAGGCAAAAGCGTATTAGTTAATATTAAAACCGCCGCAAACGCAAAAAACGAACTGAACCAAAAGGAGAATCGTTAGTGTGACTTATGCGAAAAAACGTGCTATACTATAAAAACCGACTATATGGCGCGCAAAGGAGGAAAGCAGAGTGGATTATGAAAAGACGCTTCTTTATATACACAGCGCTTTGAAGTTTGGCATAAGACCGGGGCTTGAACGCATAAGCGAGCTTATGAACAGGCTTGGGAACGTGCAGGACAAGCTGAAATTCGTACATATCGCAGGAACTAACGGCAAGGGCTCTACCGCTACGATGATCGCGTGTACGCTGGAAGCGGCAGGGTACAAAACGGGGCTTTTTACCTCGCCGTATATCGTTGATTTCAGAGAGCGCATACAGATAAACGGGAAGTATATAGAAAAAGACGCTCTTGTATCGGCCGTGGAGCGCGTAAAAGCCGCCGCGGAAGATATGGAAGCAAAAGGGTATGAGCATCCGACCGAGTTCGAGCTTATCACTGCTGCGGCGTTTTTGGCTTTTTATGAGGAAAAGTGCGATTACGTAGTGCTGGAAACGGGACTCGGCGGGCGGCTCGATTCGACTAACGTCATAAGCTCGCCCGAGGTCTGTGTAATAACTTCCGTATCCATGGATCATATGAACGTTTTGGGCGACACGCTCGAGCTTATCGCAAAGGAAAAGGCCGGCATTATAAAGGCGGGCTGTGATACCGTGATATATCCCTTAAACGCGAAGTGTGTAACGGATATTATGGAAAAAACGGCCGATGAACGCGGCTCAAAGGTGTTTTTGCCCGATATGAGTCTTTTACATATCATATCGGAGGACATGGGAGGAAGCGTTTTTGAGTACGACGGGACGAAGATCGAGATAAAGCTTGCGGGGCGTCATCAGATATATAACGCGCTTACGGCGCTGTGCGCCGTTTCAAGGCTTTGCGCGCGCGGAGCAGATATAAGCGGCGAGGCCGTAAAAAAAGGCTTTGAAGCGGCAAGGATACCGGGACGCTTTGAGGTGGCGGGGGAAAGCCCGACGGTCATACTCGACGGCGGGCATAACGAGGACGGCGTAAGAACGCTGTGCAAAGCTCTTGACGCGCTGAAAATAAAAAAGCCCACCGTTATAATGGGTATGCTTAAAGACAAGGCGTATGAGGAGTGCATATCAATGGTAGCCGAGCGGGCGGGCGCATTTATCGCCGTAGACGTTCAAAATCCGCGCGCGCTTTCACGCGCCGAGGTAAAAAGCATTGCGGCGCGCCGCACGACCGCATATGAAGCGGAAACGAACGAGGCGCTGCCGCTTGCGTTAAAGCTTACGCCGAAGGACGGCACCGTGCTTATATGCGGCTCTTTGTACCTTGTGTCGCAGTTTAGGGAAAAGATAATGAAATAAGTCGATACGTTGGGGGCCAAATAAAGCCCCCTTATTTTCATAAATTCATCACATAATCAAAAAACCGTCACATTTCCTTCAAATAATACACATAAAGAAAATATACCCTTTACTTAAAGAAACATAGGAGGGGAGGCATCCATATGGCAAAATTCCGACATGAGTTCAAGCATATCATAAATCCTTCCGATTATTATGCGGTAAAATCGAGGCTTTCGTCAGTACTTATGCACGACAAATTTGCCAAAGAGGACGGCACGTATAAGATATCGAGTCTTTATTTCGACAACGTGTACGATAAGGCGTTAAGAGAAAAGATCGACGGCGTGAACGACCGCGAAAAATTCCGTATAAGGCTTTATAACGACGATACGTCTTTTATAAAGCTTGAAAAAAAGAGCAAAAAGAACGGCCTGTGCCAAAAGATAGCAGAGCGCGTAACGGCCGAGGAAGTGAGACGGATAATAAACGGCGATATCGAATGGATGAAGGGATCTAAAAAGGGGCTTATTTGCGAGCTTTACGCGAAGATGCGTTATCAACAGCTCAGGCCGACGGTCATAGTGAGCTATACGCGCGAGGCGTTCGTATATCCGCCGGGAAACGTAAGAGTAACGCTTGATTACGACATACGCACGGCGCTTAAAGCGACCGATATTTTAAATCCCGAGCGCGTGGAGATACTTACCGGCACGAATATCGTTATGGAAATTAAGTACGACGAGTATTTTCCGTCCATTATAAGGGATCTCGTACAGGTCCCCGACAGGCGTGCGTCGGCTTTTTCAAAGTATGCTAAATGCCGCATATATGATTAACGCGAACTGATATTAAAGGAGGAAAACAAAAATGACTTTTGACGACATCTTCAAAACAAGCTTTCTTGAAAACGTGACGTCTGTCAATATTACCGACATGCTCATAGCCATGGGTCTGGCTTTTCTTATCGGACTTTTTATATTCCTTATATATAAAAAGACTTACTCCGGCGTTATGTATTCACAAAGCTTCGGCATAACGCTCGTTGCGCTTACGCTTATAACGACTGTTGTGATTCTTGCGGTAACGAGCAATGTGGTACTGTCTTTAGGCATGGTCGGCGCGTTATCGATAGTTCGATTCCGCACGGCGATAAAAGAACCGCTAGATATAGCCTTTCTGTTCTGGGCGATTGCTGCCGGCATAGTGCTTGCGGCAGGCATGATACCGCTCGCTGTTATAGGCAGCGTGGTCATAGGCATAATACTTCTCGTTTTCGTAAACAAGAAGTCGCACGTTAATCCCTACATAGTTGTTCTTACTTGCGAGAACGCCGAAAGCGAAAAAGCGGCCAGAGCTTTCGTTGAAGCGAATACGAAGCGCTGCGTGATCAAGAGCAAGACGGTAAGAAGCGGCGCTGTAGAGCTTAATATGGAAGTAAGACTTAATGAGGACAACACCGATTTCATAAACGAGCTTGCAGCGCTTAACGGAGTACAGAACGCCGTGCTCGTAAGCTATAACGGCGAATACATGGGATAAGGAGAGTATGGTATGCAGGCGCAAAAGAGGTTTGAACGTATTTGCGTTGCAGCTATTGCGGCAGCCGTTATCATAGCGGCAGTTCTTTTGGTGGGAAAGATAAAGACGTCACAGACCGAAGGCAGCGAAGCAGAGTATGAGGCGCTTCTTTTCGATACAAAAAAGGTGCATACTATCGACATAGGCATTGACGACGGGGACTCGTTTTTGGAAACGTGCGAAAACGAGGAGTACAGGCAATGTACGGTAACGATAGACGGTGAAAAGTTCTACTACGCAGGTATCCGCGCAAAGGGCAACACCTCGCTTTCCACGGTGTCGGCTTTAGGAAGCGACCGTTACAGCTTCAAGCTGGAGTTTGACCAATACGAGGACGGCAGAAGCTATCACGGACTTGATAAGCTGAGCCTCAATAACATAATACAGGACAACACCTACATGAAGGATTATCTCACGTACCGCCTTATGAACGAGTTCGGCGTTGACGCGCCGCTTTGTTCGTACGCATATATAACGGTGAACGGCGAGGACTGGGGGCTCTATCTTGCCGTTGAAGGCGTGGAGGAGAGCTTCCTTGAGAGAAATTACGGCGCGCACCACGGCGAGCTTTATAAGCCCGATTCGATGAACATGGGCGGCGGCCCCGGCAACGGCAGAGATTTCAAAATGGAAGACTTCATGGAAGAAAACGGGATGGATGAAAACGGGCAAACAGGCGCGGAAGGCAGAAACGGCAGAGCGGGCAGAAACGATATGACGCCGCCCGAGGGATTCGATCCGTCGAACATGCCTGAAGGCTTCGACCCGTCGAATATGCCTGAGGGCTTTGATCCGTCGAACATGCGCGAAGGCTTCGATCCGTCGAATATGCCTGAAGGCTTCGATCCGTCGAATATGCGCGAAGGCTTTGATCCGTCGAATATGCCGGAGGGCTTCGATCCGTCGAATATGCCCGAGGGATTCGATCCGTCAAACATGCCTGAAGGCTTCGATCCGTCGAATATGCCCGAGGGATTCGATCCCTCAAAGATGTTCGGCGGCGGAGGGCCGGGCGGATTCGGCATGGGATCCGACGACGTGAAGCTGAAATACACGAGCGGAGACGTGTCCGATTATTCAAATATTTTCGACAGCGCAAAGACCGACATATCGACGAAGGACAAAAAAAGGCTCATTAGATCCTTAAAGAATCTTTCGCAAAACGAAAAAATCGAGGAAACAGTAAATACGGACGAAGTAATACGCTATTTCGTGGTGCATAATTTCGTCGTAAACGGCGACAGCTACACCGGCTCGATAATACACAACTATTATCTGTATGAGAAAAACGGACGCCTTTTTATGATACCGTGGGATTATAATCTCGCGTTCGGCACGTTTATGTCGTTTGATGCGGGAAAAATGATAAACGACCCGATAGATACGCCGCTTTCTGTAAGCGATTACGACGATCGCCCGATGATAGGCTGGATATTCAAAAACGAAGAATATACCGAGATGTATCACGAGTATTTTAAAGAGTTTCTTGAAACGACGGACGTGCAGGCGATCATAGACGAAACGCACGACCTTATAGCGGAATACGTAAAGCGCGATCCGACTGCCTTTTGCACGTATGAGGAGTTTGAAAAAGGCGTGGATACTCTGAAAGCCTTCTGTCTTAAGCGAACAGAGAGCGTAACGGGACAGCTCGACGGCACGATACCGTCTACGGCGGACGGTCAAAAGGAAGATCCCGACAGCCTAGTTGGCGCCGACGGCATAACGCTGTCCGACATGGGGACCATGGGCGGCGGCTTCGGCGGCGGACAGGGCGGCCCCGGAGGATTTGGCGGAGGCGGCCCCAGCGGCGGACAAGGCGGTCCCGGCGGCTTCGGCGGAGGCAGGCCGGATGGAGGCGGCTTAGACGGCTCCGATATCCCTGATACGGTGCAGGGCGAAAAATCCACCCAAAATCAAGGCGGTCCGCGCGATATGCATCCGCAGGCGGACACGCAGACCGGCAACGATACGGTAATGTGGATTGTCTTATCTGTCATACTCGTTTCCGCGCTGATAATTGCATTTTTATATAGACGAAAATAGTGACAAATCGAAAAATAGTAGTATAATAAACTAAGAGTTTAGTTTTAAAAAGACGCTGGATCACAGTTTTTCATAAGATCATGGGAATTTCAAACGTTTTAGCACTACTGTGCGGACTTGCTTTATTTCTATACGGAACCACTCTTATCGGCGACGGTCTCAATAAGGTTGCCAGCGGCCGTCTTGAGACGGTATTATACCGCTTAAGCGGCCGCCCGGTAAAAGGCGTATTGCTCGGCGCGGGCACAACGGCGCTTATTCAGTCGTCTACGGCTACGAGTATTATTGCCATAGGCTTTTTAAACAGCGGCATGATGCGACTGTCCCAGGTCGCGTATATGATTTTGGGCTCGATACTCGGAAGCAGCATAACAGGGTGGATAGTAAGTATATCGTCTCTCGGCTCCGGTTCGGGGATAACGCAGATCCTTTCCGTTACCAATTTTATATCCGTAATTGCCATAATAGGTATTTTCCTTCGCAAGTTCCGAAAAAGAACTTTTGAAAACGATATAGGAACTCTGCTTTTGGGCTTTGTAATACTTATGACGGGTATGAGCGCGATGAGCGCCTCCGTTGAGCCGCTTCAATCCGACGAGAGATTTTTATCTCTTATGGTCGATTTTTCAAATCCGCTTCTCGGCTTGCTCATAGGACTTCTCTTTACGGCGCTTATCCAGTCGTCGGCGGCTGCGGTAGGTATTCTTCAGGCGCTCAGTACGACGGGAGTCATAACGTTCAATACAGCCTTTCCCGTTATTCTCGGTATCGCCATAGGCGGGGCAATACCTGTACTTTTGGGAGTTTTGGGCGGAAATGCAAACGCAAAGCGCGCAGCTTCGCTTCATCTTATCATGGATATATTGGGCGCGCTGTTTTGCGGGATCGTGTTTTACGCCGTGGACAGCGCCCTAAACCTTGCCTTTGCGGATTCGCTTATGAATCCGGTGTCTATCGCCGCAGTCAATACGGCGTTCAGACTTGTAACGATAATCATACTTATGCCGCTCGTGCCGCTTTTAGTAAAGCTTACGCATAAGCTTGTAAAAGAGGTCAAGGAGAAAGCAAACAAGTCGGACGCGCTTTCCGTGCTTGATGAAAGCTTTATAAAATATCCTTCGCTGGCATTGGCACAGTGCCAGAAGGCGATGCACGATATGGCAAAATGCGCGTCTGAGGGCGTTTTGCTTATGGGCACGCTGCTTGAGTCGTACAACGGCGACGTATTTGCCCGAATGGAGAAGCTTGAGACGAAGTGCGACAAATACGAGGACGCCGTAAGCACTTATCTTATGAAGATCATGCGCTATAAGCTAAACACCGAGGAGGACGTTGAAGCGACGCTTCTCATGCACGAGATATCAGACTTTGAGCGTATTTCCGACTATGCTATGAACATTGCGCATATTTCAAAAGAGATGCGAAAGCAGGGCACGAAGTATTCCGCAGAAGCTCAGCACGAGCTGTCTGTTATGCACAGGGCCGTATGCGCAGAGGTAGAGATCACTATAACGGCCTTTGAAACGAAAAGCGCGAACGACGCAAAAAGCTCTGTAATACTTGCGGGCGTAATAGACGACATGTGCGAAGAAATGCGCCTGCATCACGTTCGCAGACTGCAGACGGGCGCTTGCACGGCGGAGCTCGGCATAACCTTCAACGATACTCTTTCCAATATGGAAAGTATTTTGGACAGATGCAGAAAGCTGTCGTCGATGATACTTAAATCGACAGAGGGAAAGATAGGCGTTCACGGACTCACTCAAAAGAACATACTTCTGGGGCAGGAGTGGTCGGCGGAAGTGGAAAAGGAATACAGAGAGAGGTTCTTAATGGAGCTTATGGGCACAGACGCCGTTCATAAGAACGAGACGTCAAAAGATACGGCCGGTGTAAAATAATAAATCTTGTTTAAAAAAGAGCGTTTTTGCTCTTTTTTTTATTTATGCTTTGTTGTATAATATTCTAAGTTATGCGTAGAAGCTTTTGCATATGATTTGGAGGATGACATGTCAAGACGTCTGTCACGCGAAGAAGCGTTCAAGGTGCTTTTTGAAATAAGTTTTCAGGGGAAAGAAAACATTGACTCAGTGCTCGATTATTATTATGAAAATCTGTCTGTACCGCAGCTTGAAAAGTCGTATTTTGAAGTCGTAACGCGCGGAGTATGCGAAAAAAAGGGCGAGCTTGACGATTATATCTCCCGCTTTTCCAAAGGCTGGACAAAGCAGAGGATATCTCGGGTGGGTACGTCTTTACTTAGGCTGTCGATGTATGAGATATTATATATGAACGACATACCGAACGGAGTATCGGCAAATGAGGCGGTGGAGCTTGCAAAAAAATATGAAAGCCCGGAATGCGGAGCGTTCATAAACGGAATTTTGGGAACGCTTATAAGAAGCCTCGGAGAAAAGAAAGAGAACTCATAATGGCGTCGTATATCGGTATAGATACAAGCAACTACCGCACGTCCGTATGCATTCTTTTTGAGGACGGATATAAGAACGTAGGAAGACTTCTCCCCGTAGAGCAGGGAAAGGCGGGCCTGCGACAGAGCGACGCGCTGTTTTTGCACACCCGGGCGCTGCCCGAGGTTTTAGCCGAGCTTCCGAAGGCGGAGAGCATTGCAAAGATAGGCGTAAGCACACGCCCGCGCGACGAGAAGGGCTCGTATATGCCCTGCTTTTTGGCGGGAGCGGCTTCGGCGCGCTCTATGGCGTATGCGTCGGGCGCACCGGTTTACGAGACGTCGCATCAGGCGGGACATACGCTGGCGGGGATATATGAAAATAAAGAGCTTCTTTCCATGCCTGAATTTATAACAGTCCACCTTTCGGGCGGCACAAGTGAAATACTTCACGTAAAAAACGATATGGGCGCGCTCAATATCATAAGGATCGGCGGCACGCTCGACATAAACGCAGGCCAGCTCATCGACCGCGCAGGCGTTATGCTGGGGCTTCGCTTTCCGTGCGGCGCAGAGCTTGAAGAGCTTGCGAAGGGATGCCCGACGGATGATATAAAGGTGAAGACCTCGGTAAAAGGTACATACTTCAATCTTTCGGGACACCAGAATATAATCGAAAAGATGTTTGGATCGGGCGAAGAACCGAAGAAAATAGCATCTTATGCCATAAAAGCCGTGACCGATACGATATTATCGGCGCTTAACAATCAAAAAACGCGCCTTCCCGTGCTTTTTGTAGGCGGCGTAAGCGCCAACGGATATTTAAGGGAAGTTATGAAGCGGGAGCTTTCTTATGTTTATTTCGTATCGCCCGCACTTTCGGGCGACAATGCGCTCGGCTGCGCCTACGGGGCGTATCTTAGCGATGTAAGGAGAAAATAAAGTGGCTGAGGAAAAAAATATACTTAGCGTAACACAGTTAAATAAATATATAAAGCTGCTTATTGATAAAAACCCCGTGCTTTCGAATGTATTCGTAAGCGGCGAGATATCGAACTGCAAGATACATTCGTCGGGTCATATATATATGTCGTTAAAGGACGACGGCGCGCTGATACGCGCGGTCATGTTCCGTTCAAGCGCGTCTAAGCTTGCCTTCAGGCCAGAGAACGGTATGAAGGTCATAGCGGGCGGCCGCGTATCCGTCTTTGAGCGAGACGGACAGTATCAGCTTTATATAGATCGGCTCACTCCCGAAGGAGAGGGGAGTTTGTATCTCGCTTTTGAACAGCTTAAAAAGAAGCTTTCCGACGAAGGACTTTTCGATCCTGCGAAAAAGCGCAAAATAAAGCGAATGCCCGTGCGTATCGGCATAGTAACATCGCCGACGGGCGCCGCGCTTCGAGACATGATAAATATTTTGGGGAGACGATTTCCTCTCTGCGAGGTCTTGGTCTATCCCGCGCTCGTTCAGGGGCCGCAGGCGCCTTTGGAGCTTATAGCAGGAGTGAATTATTTTAACGCGGGCAAGCTCTGCGATACGATAATAATAGGACGCGGAGGCGGCTCGATAGAGGAGCTGTGGGCTTTTAACGACGAGGGGCTTGCAAGGACGGTTGCGGCGTCTCAGATACCGGTCATATCGGCCGTAGGGCATGAGACCGATTTTACGATATGCGACTTTGTCTCGGACCTGCGCGCGCCTACGCCTTCTGCGGCGGCGGAGCTGGCCGTTCCGAATTTTGACGATATATATAATTATCTTTATAAGGCGCAAAGCACGATGACCCGGGCGCTTACAAAGAAAGTTGATTTTCTTGAAAATACTTACGAAAGACTTGCGGGAAGCACTGTATTTAAGTATCCCGAGCGGAGCTTTCAGGATAAAACGCTCATGCTGTCCCATTTGGAGGACAAGATGACTCATGCGCTCGACGCTCTGCTTAAAAGCCGCGTTCACGAGCATGACGCGCTGTCAAAAAAGCTTCATGCGCTCGATCCCATGGCGGTGCTCGAACGGGGATATTCTGTCACGACTGATGCACAGGGGCGCGTGATACGCTCCGAGAACGATATAAGTCCCGGAGACGACATAAAAGTATATCTTGACCGCCTGAGTATTGAGGCGCGTACCGTGAAGGTCATAAAAAAGCCCGACAGAGAGGATGGAAACGATGGCTAAGAAGATAAGCTTTGAGGAGAATATAAAAAAACTTGACGAGATAGTAAAAGCGCTGGAAAGGGGTGATCTTCCGCTTGACGATATGATAAAGCTGTTTGAGCAGGGTGCGGCGCTTTCAAAGCAGTGCAAAAAGACTCTTGATGAGGCTCAGCTCAAAGTGAGGATGCTTCTTTCGGAAGAAGGGACCGCGAGCGGCGCCGCCGACGATGAACAATAATAAAATGCAATAAAAGAAAGGAAAATTATTATGACTCCCGAGAACAGATTTGATTTTTATTCGCAGATGCTGAAGGAATATTTTGATTGTGTCATAGCGCCTATCGAGGGCTATCATAAAGAGATCAACGACGCGATGATCTACAGCCTTACGGCGGGCGGAAAGCGCATAAGGCCTATGCTCTGCATTGAATTCTGCCGCGTGATGGGCGGCGACATAAACGCTGCGATGCCTTTTGCGGCAGCGCTTGAAATGCTGCATACGGCTTCGCTCATACATGACGATCTGCCCTGCATGGACGACGACGATCTGAGACGCGGAAGGCCCACGAACCATAAGGTGTTCGGCGAGGCGATGGCGCTTTTGGCGGGCGACGCGCTTATTTTGAAGGCGTTTGAATACGCAACGAAGTCATCGGACAAGATCCCCGCCGACCGCGTGGTAAAGGCGATAAAGGTGTTCGCCGAGGCTGCCGGAAGCGAAGGCATGACGGGAGGTCAGGTAATAGACTTAAAATCCGAGGGGCTTAAAATACCGATAGAGAAGCTTGACAAGCTACATAAGATGAAGACGGGCGCTATGATAAGAGCCTCCGTTCAGATGGGCTGTATAGCTGCCGGCGTATGCGAGGGCAAGCTTTATGACGCCGCAACGGAGTATTCGGGACATATAGGTCTCGGTTTTCAGATAAAGGACGATATCCTCGACGTTGAGGGCAGCACCGAAAAGCTGGGAAAGGCCGTAGGACGCGACGAAAAGAGCAATAAGAGCACGTATGTGACCTTCTACGGCGTGAACGGAGCAAAGAAAAAGCTTACGGAAGTAACTAATAAAGCAAAGGATTGTTTAAAGGAAATACCGGACAATGAATTTTTACAGTATCTCACCGATTTTCTTTTGAACAGGGATTATTGAGAATAATCGTTAGGTGTAATTATTTGCGCATTTACGGGAGGCAAACATGAAGGAATTTTTTGTCTTCATAACTTCTAATATTGCGTTTGACGCCGCCTTTCTGTCATGGTTCATAGCCCAGGTCATAAAGATGGTCATAACGCTCGTCACGGAAAAGAGCTTCGACTTTCGGCGATTTATGGATTCGGGCGGTATGCCGAGCTCTCATTCCTCGTTCGTGGCTGCGCTTGCCGTATGCATAGCCTTCAAAGACGGATTTGCATCTTCGCAGTTTGCGCTTGCGGCTGCCTTGGCGTGCGTTGTAATGTACGATGCTGCGGGCGTAAGGCGCTCTGCCGGCGAGCAAGCCAAGGTTTTAAACAAGATGATGGACGCATGGGAAGATACGGAGCCCGAGTTTATGCAGATGCGCCTTAAAGAGATATTGGGCCATACGCCGGCGCAGGTGGGAGCAGGCGCTCTTTTGGGCATAGCCGTTGCTCTTATATTTATGCTGGCATGAGATAACCAAAACGAATGCGGGGAAGCGGCGTCTTTCCCCGCATTTATTTTTTTATTTATCTTTTTCGAAAAGTATGGATTATAAATATGATATATGATACAATACAACAATAAGATATAGTGGCGCAGTATTCTTAGTCGGAGCTTTTTGCTTTGAAGACGGGGCTAAAAATCCGTTAAAGGGCATATCGATGAAGCTTCTTGTGCTTGCTTAAAACGCCCAGTTTTGGGTGGGTGCTGGGAGTAACACCACGAGTGTTGGATTTAAGGGCAGCCTGTAATGGCATACAGATCTGACCCTTTTATCATGGAGACCCGACTTTGTAGTCTGCCTATACACGATCATTAGTTGACCGGACAGATTACGAACCGGGATTAAACCTGCATTGCGGTTGTTTTGCTGTGTGCAGAGTAGCCTGCCTTGAGTGAACAGCGGTGAACGGAAGACAGGCCCTAAGCCTTTGGCCGAAGGCATGGGGCTAATGCAGCCTGAAACCCTGTTTGCAAAAGAGGATAAAAAGCAGATAAGACCGTTTGGGAAAACCTCTAGGCTGTTCTTTTTTGAGGTATGCGGGGGATTGAAGTGCGGACTGAGTGGCAATCAAGTCATGCCGTCGGCGACGCGGCATATGAGGCTTTAATGGGAAACCGCCCGTTTGGCGACAGCGGGCAGCAGCATGGGAAATCCAACTTGACCAAAGCCGCAAGATTTACTCTGTATACCGCCACTATTATTTACTTAATATATAACGGAGGAGCTTTAATTGGAATCATCAAATGAAGGTACCGACGAAGATAATACGGGCAGTTTTGGCATAAGAGACAGGATAAAAAAACATAAAAAGATAATACGTTCTCTTGCCTCGCCTAAGCGAAAGTCAGACAGCCGGTGGGCGATCATAGTAGTAGCGGTTGCTCTTTTAGCCTCGTTTTGTCTTTCTTTCGTTTCAAACCGTGCGCTTTCGGGGGTATCGATTGCGGGAGCGCTCGTTATACTGCTTATTTTTATACTTTTGGGAATAGTCTTCGATATAGTCGGAACGGCGGTGACGGCGGCAAATTCCACTCCGTTTCATTCGATGGCCGCAAGAAAGGTGCCGGGAGCGAAGTACGCGCTCAAGATTATCGCGCAGGCAGGCAAGGTCTCAAACTTCTGCAACGACGTAATAGGCGATATTACGGGAATAATAAGCGGCGGCGCAGTAGTAGTTATCGTAGGATATTTTGCCGCGTCGTTTTCATGGGAGAAAAACAGCGTGCTTATAAATCTGGTGCTTACGAGCATCGTTGCCGCGCTCACGATAGGGGGCAAAGCGCTTGGGAAAAACATTGCGCTCGGTTATTCCAATACGATAATATATTACGTGGGGCTCGTTTTAGAGAGCATTTTAGGCGTTGCCGCGCCCAAAAAACTGAACAGACAAGGCGACAAAAAGAAAAGCGGCCGTATAAGAGCCGCAAAAAAGGATACTTAAAGTGAAAAAAAGGATAGATATTCTCGTGTTCGAGAAGGGCTTTGCAGAAAGCCGCGAAAAAGCCAGAGCCCTTGTAATGGAAGGCATAGTATTTGTAAACGGCGAAAGAACAGATAAGCCGGGGCAGAGCGTAGATGAGAACGCCCAAATAGAGATAAGAGGGAAAAAGCTTGAATTTGTAAGCAGGGGCGGACTTAAGCTTAAAGGGGCAATAGACCGCTTCAATATAGATCTGACAGACGTATACGCCATAGATATAGGCGCTTCGACCGGCGGTTTTACCGACTGTATGCTTATGCACGGCGCAAAAAAGGTGTACGCCGTTGACGTGGGGTACGGCCAGCTTGCATGGAAGCTTCGCACCGATCCGAGAGTTGTGAATATCGAGCGGACGAATATACGTTATTTCGACGACAGCGTGCTTGAGCGCAGACTTGATTTCGGCACGGTGGACGTTTCGTTCATCGGGCTTAAGCTCGTGCTCCCCGTGTTATACAGGACCCTAAGAGACGGGGCGCGCGCCGTTTGCCTTATTAAGCCTCAGTTCGAGGCCGGACGCGAAGCTGTGGGGAAAAAAGGCGTTGTGCGTGATATGCGCGTTCACGAACAGGTAATAAAAAAGGTGCTCTGTGAAGCGCAGGAAACAGGCTTTAGCATACTCGGGGTGTACCACTCTCCGATAAGGGGTCCCGAAGGCAACATAGAATACCTTATGTATATAGAAAAGCGCGCGCCCGAAGCAAGCTTCGAGGCCGATATAGAAAAGCTGGTGCATGAGTCTCACATGGCTTTTGAAAAAGACAAAAATGCATAAATCTGTTGGGAGGCATTTTTTTGAAAAGAGCTTTTATAATTCCTAATACCGGCAAGCTCAAGTGGCGGGAAGCCGTGCTTTCCATAACAAAGACGATAGAGGAAGCCGGCGGGGAGGTATATCTCGATCCTATGCATAAAACGGAGGTAGGCGCCTCCGATATAAAATATGCTCCCCTAAACAAAGTAAAAGGGAAAATCGACCTTATAATAACTCTGGGCGGCGACGGTACGCTTATAGCGGCTTCGGCAGAAGCGGCTTCGGCAGACATTCCCATGCTTGGGATAAATATCGGCAATCTGGGTTATCTCGTTGAGCTTGAGATCGACGAGACGGAGGAGCTTAAAAAGGTATTTGCAGGCAGGTTTGAATTTGACGAGCGCGCGATGCTCGATATCTCGGTAATAAGAGACGGCAAAACGATAAATCGCATAACGGCTTTGAACGAAGCAGTTATCTCAAAGAGTTTGATCGCGCACCCTGTAGATCTGTCGTTTTACGCGGACGGCATACTTGTAAATCAGTTCCGCGCCGACGGTATGATAGTGGCGACTCCCACAGGCTCCACGGCATATTCGCTTTCCGCGGGCGGCCCCGTTATGGAGCCGGGGACTCCGAGCGTTGTGATAACTCCCGTTTGTCCTCATTCGCTTGTTTCCATACCGATAGTTATGTCCATAATGTCCACGTTTCAGATAAAAGTAACGGGAGAAGGGGACAGGGAAGCGTATCTGTCGGCAGACGGAAATAAATACGGAAAGCTTATGATAGGAGACGTCGTACAGGTATCGCGTTCAAAGCTTATGCTTAAGCTTATACGCGTGAAGGACCGCAATTTTTATACTATTCTGCGCCAAAAGCTGCGAGAAAGGGTGTAGTCATTTTGAAAAACAAACGACAGCTTAAAATTTTGGAGCTTATAGACAAATACAGCGTTGAGACGCAGGAAGAGCTTGCCCAAAGACTGAAGGACGAAGGCTTTTTGGTCACTCAGGCAACTATATCGAGAGATATAAAGGAACTGCGTATATTCAAGGTTCTTGACGCTTCGGGACGATATAAGTATTCGTCGCGGGGAGCGGAATCAGAGGACAAGAGGCTTAAAAAGCTTGAGGCGATATTTCGCGAATGTGTGACAAATATCGACTGCGCGGGAAATATGGTGGTGATAAAGACTTTGACCGGTCTTGCTTCAGGTGCGGCTGCCGCCATAGATTCAATGAACATTTCGCAGATACTTGGAACGCTGGCAGGCGACGATACGATATTTGTCGTCTTTCGCAGCGATGACGACGCGGTCAAGTTTTCAAAAGAGCAGGCCGCAAGGTTAAAAGAATAAAAAGAAAGTAAAATGAAATGATCTATGCTATTCATATTGAGAATGTCGCGCTGATAGAGTCGCTCGATATCGACTTTTCGGGCGGGATGAATGTGCTTACCGGAGAAACGGGAGCAGGAAAATCAATAATAATAGATTCAATAAATATGCTTTTGGGCGGACGTACACCAAGAGAGCTTATACGCACGGGGAAGAAGTCTGCCTTTGTGAGCGCGATAATCGGCTCTCTGCCCGAAAGTGCGGCCGAGCGTATGGCTGAGGCGGGAATAAGCCCGGATGAAGACGGGCGCATCTTGGTTGAAAGAGAGATATTCGGCGACGGGAAAAACAGCGTGCGCATAAATTCGCGTCCGACAACGCTTTTGGTACTTAAAAGCATAATGCCGTATATCATAAATATACACGGTCAGCATGATGCAAGCAGCCTTCTTGACGAAAAACGCCATCTGACGCTTTTAGACCGATTTTCAAAGGACAAAACGGTATCGGCTCATTATCTCGATACATATAAAAAATATAAGGCGCTTGAAAAAGAGTATAACGCTTTGGATATGGACGAGCATGAAAAAATGCGCCGTGTGGACTATCTTAAATTCTGTATTGAAGAAATAGAAGCGGCCGAGCTTACGCCAGGAGAGGACGAGCAGCTTGCGGCGCAGAAACGAAAGTTTTCCAACGCGAAAAAGTTTGTTTCCGCGATAGAATCGGCATATGATCTCTTATACGGCGGCGAGAACGGCGCGGTGAGCGCATATAACGCCGCATATGAGGCGAAAAACGAGCTTATGATTTTGGCACGCGATGATGAGGAGACACAAAAACTTGCCGAGCGCATTGAGTCGGTGTGCCTTGAGATAGAGGATATAGCGATGTCGGCAGCCTCGAAAAAAGATGAATTTGATTTTTCCGACGAGGATATCGACGATATCATAGCACGTCAGGACGAGATATCGCGCCTTAAAAGAAAATATGCCGGCAGCATAGAAGATATTCTTGCATTTTTGGAAGAATGCAAAAATAAGCTTGACGATATCGTATTTGCCGATGCGAAGCGCGAGCGCTTGAAAGGGGAACTTAATGAGGCGCGAAAGGAGCTTGTCGCTTCGGCACAAAAGCTTTCCGCTCTGCGCAGCAAAACGGCGAAACGGCTGGAAGCTGAGATAACGGATAAGCTTACTTATCTTGATATGGCGAAGGTAAGATTCAAGGCGGATATAAAAACGGCCGAAGATGTTTGTGATTTCACTCAAAGCGGCGCCGATGTTTTAGAGTTTCTCATATCGCCCAACCCCGGCGAAGCGTTAAAACCGCTTGCAAAGATAGCGTCGGGAGGAGAATTGTCACGAATAATGCTTGCCATGATAAGCGTGCTTTTTGAAAGCGAGCCCACGGGCACGCTCGTGTTTGACGAGATAGACGCGGGCATAAGCGGGCGCGCGGCCGTGAAGGTGGCAAATGCGCTGTATGAGATATCGGGATATAAACAAGTATTGTGCGTGACCCATTTGGCGCAGCTTGCGCTTATGGCCGACAGTCATTATTATATTGAAAAAAGCACCGACGGGAAAACTACAAGAACGACCGTGAAAGAATTATCCGACGTTGAGCGCGCAAGCGAGATCGCGCGGATAACGGGCACTGATAAGATAACAACGCTTTCTTTAGTCAATGCCCGGGAGATGCTAAGTATGGCTGAGCGCACGAAAGAGGATATAAGAAAAACAAAAACCAAAAAGTGAGGATCTAAAAAAATGGGCATTTTTCAGGAATTAAAGGACAGAGGACTTATTGCACAGGTGACCGATGAAAAGGAGATAAGAGAGCTTGTCGATAACGGTAAGGCGATCTTTTATATAGGCTTTGACCCGACGGCCGATTCTCTTCATGTGGGCCACTTTATGGCGCTTTGCCTGATGAAGCGGCTTCAGATGGCGGGAAACAAACCGATAGTGCTCCTCGGCGGAGGCACGGGACATGTAGGAGACCCCTCGGGCAGAACGGATATGCGCGCGATGATGTCTTACGACGTTATAATGAAAAACTGCGAGCGCTTTAAGGAGCAGATGAAAAAGTTTATAAACTTCGAGGGCGAAAATGCCGCAATAGCAGTAAACAACGCCGATTGGCTTCTTGATCTGAAATATGTAGACCTTCTCAGGGAGGTCGGCGCATGCTTCTCGGTAAACAATATGCTCAGAGCGGAATGTTATAAACAGCGTATGGAGAAGGGCCTTTCTTTTCTTGAATTCAATTATATGATAATGCAGTCTTACGACTTTTATTATCTGTTCCAAAAATACGGCTGCAACATGCAGTTCGGCGGAGACGACCAGTGGAGCAATATGCTCGGCGGCACTGAGCTTATAAGAAGAAAACTGGGCAAGGACGCTTACGCCATGACGATAACGCTCCTTCAGAACTCCGAAGGTAAGAAGATGGGCAAGACGGCGAACGGCGCCGTATGGCTCGATCCCGAAAAGACGCCGCCTTACGACTTTTATCAGTACTGGCGCAACGTAGACGACGCAGACGTGATAAAATGCTTAAAGATGCTTACGTTCCTCCCGCTTGACGAGATAGAGAAGCTTTCAAAGCTGGAGGGCAAGGATATAAACCGAGCAAAGGAGACGCTTGCTTTTGAGCTTACCGAGCTTATCCACGGCGCCGAAGAGGCGAAAAAAGCCGAGGAAGCGGCGAAAGCGCTTTTTGCCGCAGGCGGCGTAAGCGACAATATGCCTACGTTCGAGCTTTCCGAAGGTCAGCTTAAAGACGGACAGATAGGCATACTTGACCTTCTTGTTCTGTCCTCGCTTGCACCGTCAAAGGGCGAGGCGAGACGTCTTGTAAATCAGGGCGGTATATCCGTAAACGACGAAAAGGTCACGGCGATAGATAAAACGGTCGGCAAAAGCGATTTTAAAGACGGATTTATAATAGTCAAAAAAGGCAAAAAAACCTTTATGAAGATAACAATCAATTGAAACGGGGGGGCAATATGAAAAGAAAAGTTTTGAGTTTATTGATCGCGGCAGCTTTGTGCATCGCTTTTGCTGTGATGCCGGCGGGCGCCGCAGACGCATCTTCATCGGCAGAGCTTGTTTTTCAAACGGGCAATGACAAGGCGTATATAAACGGCGAAGAGACGGCGCTGCCGGAAGCGCCGAGGATCATTGACGGAAGAACGATGGTGCCGTTTCGTGTGCTTACCGAATCGCTTAACTGCTCTGTGGAATGGATAAGCGAGGGACAACAGATCATTGTTACAAAAAACGATGATCCCGGCTTTAAGCTGAAATATCAGATAGGCAATACGGCGGTATACAGGATAGTAAACAATATGGACGAGATAACGTATCGCATGGATGCTGCGCCCGTGCTTTCCGCGAAAGGCAATACGCTGCTTCCCGCGCGTTACGTTGCAGAGCTTGTGGGATATACGGTAAACTGGGCAGATACATATAACGCTACTTTGATATATAAGAACGCGGCGCCTCTCAGGATCGCCGATATCAAGACGAAGATCGCGGGCATGATACGTCCTATAGATGCTTCGGTCACTGCCGACAGCTTTAAGATCGACGAGGAAAGATTTGCACAGGACGTATATAAAGCTTTGAACGATACGCTTGTGCAGAAGGGCGAACGCAGCCTTATGTGGAGCGAGGAGCTTTCCACGGTGTGCGATAACAGGGTATATGAGCGCCAGATACTGAACGCTTGGAGCAACGATAATATCGATACGCTTTCCTACGGCGCCGACAGAAAGTCTATGTTTGAAAGTCTGGGTGTCGCATATTTCGTTACCGAAAAGGAGATATGCTTTGTAAAGAACACCAATGCAAACTGGCTTATACAGAACACGACGCACGACGAATCGCTGTGGTCTGAGCTGAAGGATAAGGACTATACGCAGACTGCGGTAAGCTGCGCAAAGGATGGCGACGGCTACAGAACGCTTATAATACTTACGGGCAGCGCAAGAATGAAATAAGGAATAAGAAATAAGAAAAAAGGGCGGCTTCGTCCGCCCTTAAGCTTGAAGTTTTCATGTAAATTTATTCCTGTATTGGGGGACTTTATTTGGCTAAGGCCACAGGCGTTCCGAGCGCGTTCATAGAAGTCAGCGAGCGGCTTTGGAACAGTGATTTTATAAGAATATTCATAATAGCGACCCTTTGCAACATTTCTCAGCAGATGATAGGCTCTACGCTGCCTTACTACGTTATCGTGCTTGGCGGCAGTCCGAGCCAGGCGGGAGTAATGACGGGTCTTCTTACGCTTGCGGCTCTGACGTCGAGACCGTTCGTAGGGCGCATAATCGACACGAGGGGAAGAAAGATAGTTACCATCGTGGGTATTTTCGTCTTTCTTTCGGGAACTATCGTGTACATACTTTCGATGAACGTGATGCTTGTAATGGCTTTTCGTGTGCTTCAGGGCGTGGGCATCGCCTGCATATCGACTGCAAACGGAACTATCGCAGCCGACGTGTTGCCGGAGAAGAGACTGTCTGAGGGTATCGCTTATTTCGGACTTACCGCCACGGCGGCAACGTCGGTAGGTCCGGCGCTTGCTTTGTCGCTTATGACAGGCGGTATCTATTCTCCCATGTTTGCCGTATCGGGCCTTGCGCTTATTTCGGCGCTTGTGATAATCATGACCTTAAACTACGAAAAGAAGGCGCGGATACGATTTGAGGAGTATAAGCGAGAGCATCCCGAGGAGTATAATAAGCCACGGAACGCAGATACGGAGGCGTCGGGCAAGAAGGTCAAGCTGATATGGAGAATATTTGAGAAAACTGTATTTCGTCCGTCGCTCGTCGTTTTGGTGCTTGCAATGAGCATGAGCTGCGTGCTTTCGTTCATGCCGTCCTTTGCGATATCACTGGGGATAGATAATCCGGGCATGTTCTACACGGCGACCGCCGTCGTTATACTGATCGTGCGCGTTTTGACGAGCAGGCTTTTCGGCCGCGTACATACGCTTATGATAATGATACCGAGTCTTGCGATATTTTCTGCTGCTCTGTTCTCGCTTTCGTTTTTGAACAGCTTTACCCACCTTATAATCTGTTCTGTAATATACGGCATAGGCGTGGGAGCGGCGCTGCCGACGGCAAACGCGCTCGTAGTGAAGCACGCGCCCGCAGACAGGCGCGGCAGCGCGAACGCGACTTATTACTCTTCTTTTGATATAGGCATCGGCGCAGGGGCGGCGCTGTGGGGATTCATTATAGATTATCTCGGCGGCTACAGAGTGGCGTTCGTATGCGCCGGAGTATGCTGTATCATTGCGATAGTGATGAGTGCGTTTATTTTAAGAAACATGAAGCTTTGAACAGTATTCAGATATAAAAAAACCGTGCATCTCTCATACGGGGGATGCACGGTTTTATGTTTTGGATCTTCAGCTTATTTTCAGCGCCTTTGCAGCTACGTCATAGATATATTCAAAATCGTCCTTGGAAAGCAGGCATGAGATGTCGTTATCGGATGTAGTTATAAGCTTTAGCATAATGTGATTATCCGAAAACAGGCGCATAACGTATGCTGCCACACCGTAATTGTCCTTCATGCGCTCGCCGAAAAATACGATTTTTGCATTACCGGGGTTTACGTCGCTGCGAAGGGAGGGAAGCTTTGACTTGAAAGTGCTCATGATTTTTATCGCGCGGGGCAGATCGTCGTCCTTTAAAGTAAATGAAATGCTTATATGTCCGCCCGTTGGAGCAGTCTGGCTTATCATATCTAGAACTACGCGCTCGCGGGAAAAGCTGTCGAATATATCGCACATAAGCTTCATATCCGCAGGAATATTATGAAGCGTTATCAACGTGATATCTTCTTCACCTGTAAGTTCAGTTAAAATCTTATCCATATCAAGCATAAGAACGCCTCCTTTCGACGTGGATCATTCATTTATAAGGTCGCTCATGCTGTAAAGGCCGACAGGCTTTTTTGCGATGAACTTAGCCGCTCTTAAAGCGCCTGCCGCAAAAACGTCGCGCGAAGCGGCGGAGTGGGATACGGTTATCGTTTCGTTTTGTCCGCAGAAAAGCACGTCGTGATCGCCGATGATATTGCCTCCACGGATGGAATGTATGCCTATCTCACTCGTTTCTCTTTTGCGGCGCACCGACTGACGCTCATATACGTACTGCGTTTCGCAGTCGCGCGCCTCTTTAAGCGCGTCGGCAATGGCAAGCGCCGTACCGCTCGGAGCGTCAAGCTTCTGGTTGTGGTGCTTTTCGATTATCTCGATATCAAAATCGCTGCCCAGTGCGCGCGCAACTCTTTTTACAAGATCGATAAGCAGATTTACGCCGAGCGACATATTTGCGCTGTGGAAGATCGGCACGTATTTTGCGCTTTCGTGCATAAGCTCTATCTGCGTATTGAGAAGGCCGGTCGTTGCAATAACGGCGGGGACCTTTTTGCTTCTTGCAAGCTCGAGCACCCCCTCAAGCGCGGCATGGTTTGAAAAATCCACTATAACGTCGCAGTCAATATTGACCTTCGCCGGATCGCTGAAAACGGGATATCCGAACTCCTCGGCCGTGTTTATATCAAGACCTGCAACTATCTCAACGCTGTCGTCCGCAGCGGCCATACGCGAGATCGCGCGGCCCATCTTTCCGTTGCAGCCCGACATGAGAATTCTTATAACATTACTCATATTTTCACATCCCTTTTAAAGACCTTTACTTTATAAGACCGCAGTTTTTAAGCGCCGTCTTTAATCTGTCGAGGTTAGCGCCTTCCATATCGCAAAGCGGCATGCGAAGCGGACCTACGTTATATCCCATAAGACCGAGAGCCGTCTTTACGGGGATGGGATTCGTTTCGCAAAAGAGCGCGCCGATAAGGTCCATCATCTTGAGCTGAAGCTGTGCGCTTTCCTTTATCTTGCCGTCAAAGAAAAGTTGGCAGATATCGTGCGTCTCGCGGGGCATCACGTTAGAGAGAACGGAGATAACGCCGATGCCGCCCAAAGAGAGGATAGGCACTATCTGATCGTCGTTGCCGGAATACATGTTCAAGTCGTCGCCGCATAAGTGGCGCGTGTTGGCGATTTCGGAAATGTTGGAATTCGCTTCCTTGGTAGCTACGATATTCGGATGCTTGGAAAGCTCAAGATAAGTCTTGGGCTGAATGTTGAGTCCCGTGCGGCTGGGCACGTTGTAAACGATTATCGGAGTATTTACGGAATCGGCGATACGCATGAAATGCTTTACGAGTCCTTTCTGCGTCGTCTTGTTGTAATAAGGCGTTACCATGAGAAGACCGTCTGCGCCTGCGCTCTCGGCAAACTTGGAAAGCTCAATGGAATACGCCGTATCGTTCGAGCCCGTGCCTGCGATAACGGGTATGCGCTTGTTAGTATGTTCTACCGCAAAGCTTATGGCAGCTTTATGCTCTTCGTCGTTCATCGTTGCCGCTTCGCCGGTGGTGCCGCATATGATTATTGCGTCGGTGCCGTTTTCAACATTGAAGTCGATAAGGCGTCCCAATTCCTTAAAGTTGATCCCGTCATCGGTAAAAGGAGTGACGATAGCGACGCCTGCCCCCTTGAATATTGTCTTTTTCATGATTCTTCCTCCTTATTTAAGTAAGATTTACGAAAGAGAGCCGAAATGTTATATTATGCCGTTGTTTATCATGGTCTCGGCTATCTGAACGGCGTTGCTTGCCGCGCCTTTTCTTATATTGTCGGCAACTACCCACATGTTGACGCCGTTTTCTACCGATTCGTCGCGGCGTATTCTTCCTACGAACACTTCGTCGTGTCCCGTTGCGTTTATAGCAAGCGGGTATACGTTGTTTGCGGGATCGTCTTCAACGACTATGCCGGGAGCCTTTGCAAGGACGTCCTTTAATTCGGCAAGGTCAAAGGGACGCTCGAACTCGACGTTGATGGATTCGGAATGGCTGTTGAATACGGGAACTCTTACGGTCGTAGCCGTTACCTTGAGGTCGGGGCGGCCGAGTATCTTTCTCGTCTCCTTTATCATCTTTTCCTCTTCCTTCGTGTATCCGTTGTCTAAGAATACGTCGATGTGGGGGAGGCAGTTGTTGTAGATGGGGTGAGCGAACTTCTTGGGGGGATTGCCCTTCTGTCCCTCTTCAAGGTCCATCCAGCCGGCAAGACCTGCGCCGGATACTGCCTGGTATGTCGAATATACGATGCGCTTTATGCCGTATTTTTCATCGAGCGGCTTTAATGCAACCACAGCCTGAATGGTCGAGCAGTTGGGGTTTGCGATAATGCCCTTGTGCCACTTCAGATCGTCGGGATTTACTTCCGGCACTACGAGCGGAACCTCCGGGTTCATGCGCCATGCAGAGGAGTTGTCGATAACGACCGCGCCTTTTTTCGCAAAGATGGGCGCGAATTTTTCGCTGGTGCTGCCGCCTGCGGAGAAGAGCGCGATATCTATGTCTTTACCGTCCATTGCAGTTTCGGTAAGCTCGATAGCCGTGTATTCCTTGCCCATGAACTCGATTTTTTTGCCTGCCGAGCGGTAAGAGGAGAAAAGATAATAATTCTCAACGGGGAGCTTTTTCTCTTCAAGCACCTTTAAAAAGGTTCTTCCTACCATGCCGGTCGCGCCGACAACTGCTACATTGTACTTTTTCATAATTGACCCTCCAACGTAATTGTTTAACGGCAATTCGGACATTGGCACAAATTACCGCCGTAATTAAGATTTAATAATAAAAAAACCGGTTGAAAAACCGGCGGCTTTCTAGTAAAATGTAAAGCATGAAACCGCAAAAAAAATACGGCAAACGACATTAAACCAGAAGCTGATAGCTCTCCATCTGTTTTCGATGACAGTTGCACGGCTGTTGACCGTACACCCAGGGCAATGCGTCCGAAAAAAGCATCCCCTTCGGCGTTTTTTCCTTTCGTCGCGGCGTAAGATCTTTCGGTATCCGTACGCGAGTACTGATAAAAAACGCACCTCTATCAAATATATTATGCTATTAATATATAATGTAGCATTGTTTTTTTAAACTGTCAATTACTTTATAAAAATTTTATAAAAATCGTATTTTCGATGTTTTTTATGAAAAGAGGCGATATATAAATGAAGAAGATCGTATCCGTTATACTGTGTCTGGCGGTCGTTTTGACTTTTGCCATGCCTTCGGCCTTTGCGCTTGACTACAATAAGAATATGACGGCAAAAGTGGGCATTATATACGGCAGCGAAGCGAAGGACAGCTATAATGTATTATACGATGCGGGAGGTATGAGTTTCGGTTATCTCGACAATAATGACGATCCCGTTATATTATACGAATCCGGCGCGCGCTTCGTATCGGTCGCAAACGATAAAAGCTACGCTGTATCCGGAAATTCGCTTTCATCGGGATCGGACATAGGTGCGTATCACGTTCAGCTTGACCGCACTTTTGCGTCGCAGAGCGCCGCGTATAATGCGGCTGCTCCGCTTTCGGGCTTTGTAGCATATGTCGAGGGCGCGTACAGAGTGCGTTTCGGCAGCTTTTCGTCGCTTTCCGATGCAAATGGCGCGGCGGCGGAATATGCCGCGCAGTCGGGGGAAGGCGCTTCGGGCGCGGGCGGCGCGTCTTACGGTTTTTCGGTCATTGATATGAATCAAAGCAAAGTGATATTTGAGCTTGAGCAAAGCGGCGTAAACTGCTTTTACCTGTCGCCGACGAATTACGGAACGAAACCAAAAATGAAGAACGGCAGCACGGAGTATTACGGCAGCTTTCTTATGTACCGCAATTCCTCCGGAAAGTTGAACCTTATAAATCTGGTATCCGTGCAGGATTATCTTAAGGGCGTAGTGCCTTACGAGATGAGCAACGGCTGGCCGCTGGAGGCGCTGAAGGCGCAGGCCGTGGCCGCAAGGAATTACCTTTATCAGAATATGAACAAGCATAGATCCGAAGGCTTTATGGTATGCGACGGTACGCATTGCCAGGTATACGGCGGAACGACAAAAGCGGGAACGAATTCCGACGCGGCCGTGGATCAGACGGACGGCATGGTGCTTACATACGCAGGAAAGCTTGCGGAGCTTTATTATCACGCTTCGAGCGGCGGATATACCGAAAACGCCGAAAACGTATGGTTTGCCGCCGTGCCGTATCTTACGGCGGTCGAGTCGCCGTACGAGGATCTGGATAATGCAGCTTACGGCAGATGGTCCACGACGCTTACGAAAGAAGAAGTGCGTTCAAAGCTCGTGGCCGGCGGCTATACGATAGGCGAGATCGAGAGCTTTTATGTAAGCAAGTTTACAGACGCCGGCAACGTATATTCCGTGACCGCGACGGATACGGAAGGGCGTTCGATAACTATAAGCAAGGAAACGGTGCGCATCAAGCTTTCGCCCTACGTTCATTCGCAGCGATTTACGATAACGGGCTCGGGCGGCGGCTCGTTCTCGTCTGTATATGCGAGAAGCTCAAGCGGGACAAGCAATATAGCCGACGGCGCGTTCACGGCGTCTGTTATAAGCGGAAGCGGCGAGGTCTCAAAGATGAACAAAGATACCGTAAGCGTTGTAACGCAAAGCGGAAGCGGCTTTGTTTCAAGAACGGGCGGAAGCGGCGATACTTATACGATATCGGGCACGGGCTTCGGAAATAACGTGGGCATGAGCCAGGAGGGCGCGAAAGGCATGGCGCTTCAGGGATATACTTTTGAACAGATACTTACGCATTATTTCAGGGGCACGACGCTTGAGACTTTAAAATAACGAGGAAAAGAGCGCATATTTAATGAACAGACTTATACCGACGTACACAGTCAGCGATTTTGATTATTACCTTCCCGAAAGGCTTATTGCACAGACGCCGCTTAAAGACAGGCAGTCGTCTAGGCTTATGCACATGGACAGGCTAACGGGAGAGCTTAAACACGAACACTTTTATGACATACTGAATTATCTTTGCACAAATGATGTTCTTGTGCTCAACAATACCCGCGTTATACCGGCAAGACTGTACGGAAAGAAGCAGGGGACCGGCGGAAGCGTTGAAATGCTTTTGCTTAAGCCATACGGAGGCGACGTGTGGGAAGTATTGATACGTCCGGGAAAACGTGTGCACGAAGGAAATATCATTGAGTTTGACGAGGGCGGGCTTACCGCCGAAATAATAAAGAGAACTGACGACGGAGGGCGCATTGTGCGCTTATGTGCAAAAAACGGCGACACGGCAGCCGCGATAAATAAAACGGGAGAAATGCCTCTGCCGCCTTATATAAAGGAAAAGCTTGACGACAGGGAGAGGTATCAGACCGTCTACTCCAAGGTGGAAGGCTCTGCCGCAGCGCCGACTGCCGGTCTTCATTTTACAAAAGAGCTTTTGGAAGGCATAAGCAAAAAAGGGATAAAAACAGTAGATCTTACGCTTCATGTGGGAGTGGGTACGTTTCGTCCCGTAAATGTTGAAAATGTACTCGATCATAAGATGCATTCGGAATGGTTTGAATTGACCGAGGAGGCGGCCGATGAAATAAACAAGGCGCGAAAGAACGGCGGGAGGATCGTTGCAGTAGGCACGACCTCGGCAAGAACGCTTGAATCATGCGCCGATGAGAACGGGATAATAGTTCCGCAGAGCCGTGAAACGGATATATTCATATATCCTCCGTATAAATTCAAGGCGGTTGATGCGCTGATAACAAATTTTCATCTTCCGAAAAGCACTCTAATGATGCTTGTAAGCGCCTTTTCGTCGCTTGAGAATATACGGCGTGCATATGAGGAGGCCGTAAAAGAAGAATATCGCTTTTTCTCATTCGGAGACGCAATGTTTATAGAATAAGCGTCTGCGTCAAACTTTTTTTTAAAAATTTCACAAAACGCTTGACTTTAATGCATTTATATAGTAACCTTTAGTTAGTCAACACTAACCCACATAAAAACGGCACGGCCGTTTTTATTAAAACATTAGGTTAGTTGCAACTAACAAGTATTTGCTTATAATAATTTCGCTTGATCGGGGAATGATATTTGCAAATACATTTTAACCTAAGGAGGAAACGGTTTTGCTTGAAGAATGTCTTATTAAGCATTGTTCACCTACGCTTGCGTCGCTGAAAACGGCAAGCCTGTTTACTGTGGATATAAAGTCTAAAGAAGCTCTTATAGATCAAATCAATGCGATGAACGTAAGCTTCGGCGCCAAAGGCGTTTTTTTAAAGCTTCTTAAATATTCGAAAGGCAAGGCGCTTATATATGTATATCGCGGTACGCATCTTGCCGCCGACCTTAAAAAAAGCGGGGTCGAAAGCTTTTTGTCTGCTTACGGATATGAATGCGCCGATATGGACTGCGCTATAGAGCATCTCAAAGAAAGATTTGAATGCGGCGAAGGCTTTCCGCATGAGATAGGGATATTCTTGGGATATCCGCTTCGGGATGTAGTCGGGTTTATCAATAATCAAGGCAAAAACTGCAAATACTGCGGTTATTGGAAGGTATACTGCAACGTTTGCGAAGCGCGCAAATTATTTGCGCGAATAAAAAAATGCCGCGCTGTATATGCAAAGCTGTGGCATGAGGGCAGGTCTGTTTGGCAGCTTACTGTGGCTGCTTGACATAAAACATAATTCTAAGGAGAGATCATAATAATGAGCAAAGTAGCTGTAGTATTCTGGAGCGGCACGGGCAACACGGCACAGATGGCGTCGAGCGTGGCAAACGGAGCAAAAAGCGCGGGCGCGGACGTTAGCGTATTCAACGTATCTGACGGCAGCTTTGGCGCGGCGAAGATGGATGGATTTGACGCGATCGCGTTCGGATGTCCTTCGATGGGCGCCGAAGTTCTGGAAGAATCGGAAATGCAGCCCTTATTCGATGAATGTAAGGGAAAACTTGGAGGAAAGAAGATCGCGTTGTTCGGTTCATACGGCTGGGGCGACGGCGAATGGATGCGAAACTGGGAAGCCGAATGCAAGGCCGCAGGCGCAGCTATGGCCTGCGATTTCGTCATCTGCTGCGAAGCTCCCGACGCACAGGCTCTGGACGAGTGCGCGGCGCTCGGAAAAGCGCTCGCATAAAAACGCTTCTTAATATAAATAACTGCACGCGATAAAAACGCGCGCAGTTATTTTTTTGGCGCTTTGTTGATATGCGCATTATTTATGATATACTGAATATGTAGTCGAAGCTTAAATCATGTATCGGAGGAAAATATGTTTAAGATCTTAAAAACAGAGGGACGCGCGCGTCTGGGCGAGTTTCATACCGTGCACGGAATTATAAAAACTCCGGTGTTTATGAATGTGGGTACGCAGGCGGCAATAAAGGGCGGCCTTTCATCGTTCGATCTTAAAGATATAGGGTGTCAGGTAGAGCTTTCAAACACATATCATCTTACGCTGCGTCCCGGGGACGAAGTAATACGCGATCTCGGCGGGATCCATAAATTTATGAACTGGGACAGGCCAATACTTACAGACAGCGGCGGATTTCAGGTGTTTTCGCTTGCCAAGCTTCGCAATATAAAAGAGGAAGGCGTATATTTTTCGTCGCATATCGACGGGAAAAAGCTGTTCATGGGTCCTGAGGAGAGTATTACCATACAGTCGAATCTCGGATCGACCATAGCAATGGCGTTCGACGAGTGTGTGGAAAATCCGGCACAGTATTCATATGCCAAGGCCTCGCATGAACGAACGGTGCGCTGGCTTGAACGATGCATAAAAAAAATAAACGAGCTTAACGCTTCGGAAAAGACAGTAAATCCGAATCAAATGCTTTTCGGCATAAATCAGGGCGCGACGTATGCGGATCTGCGAATCGAGAACATGAAGAGGATAGCCGAATTTGAGCTGGACGGTTATGCGATAGGAGGGCTTGCCGTGGGAGAACCCACGGAAACGATGTATGAGATCATTGAGAAGGTGGAACCCTTTGCGCCAAAAGACAGACCGCGTTATCTTATGGGAGTAGGAACGCCCGTTAATATCCTTGAGGCCGTTGACAGGGGGATAGACTTTTTCGATTGCGTTATGCCTGCAAGAAACGCGCGTCACGGACATCTGTTCACTTCGGAGGGCATACTGAATATAAACAATGCTAAGTATATAAAGGATGAGCGGCCGATAGATGAAAACTGCAGCTGTCATGTGTGCAGAAATTTCAGCCGCGCATATATTCGTCATCTTTTTAAGTCGGGCGAGATACTTGCGCTCAGGCTTGCGGTAATGCACAATCTGTATTTTTACAACAGCCTTATGGAAAAAATACGAATCAACCTTGAAAACGGCACATTTTCCGAATTTAAACAGCGAAATTTGTGCATTATGGGACGCAGAATATGATTTTTGCATATTTTTTCTGAAAATCACAAATAAATTATTGCTATTATATAAAAGTTTTAATATAATAAATAACTAGGTAACTTAGGAGGTGTATTAAAAGGTATGGAAAATTTACAAGCGTTTATCCCGCTGATACTCATTGTGGCAGTTATGTATTTTCTCATGATAAGACCTCAGCAGAGAAAGCAAAAAGAGATCAATGAAATGAGAAAAAACATAAAGCGCGGTGATAAGGTACAAAGCGCGGGAGGCGTAGTCGGCAGGGTCATCAAGATAAAAGATGATATCATCACTATCGAATGCGGACGCGACAGAGTACGTCTTGACTTTGTAAGAAATGCGCTTACAGTGCTTGATCCTGCTCCGGCTGTTACGAGAACGCAGAGAGACGAGCTCGAACGGGTCGATAATGAGGATGAAGAATCGTATGAAGACTATACTGTAGACGAAAACGGCGAAGAATACGACGATTATGATTTTGACGAGGATTATGCAGACGGCGAGTATACGGATGAATACGACGGCAGCCAGAAAAAATAAGCGATGACCGTCATAAAATCCATACCCCTTCCATACTTATTTTATAAAAGATGTGAAAGGGGAGGATTTTATGAAAAAGAACGAAACCGTATCGCAAGCAAAAAGCCCTGTTAAAACGTATATTGCGGCGGTGGCTGCATCGTTCGTTTTATGCTGGATATTTCTTGTTTTGGGCGCTCTTCTTATAACGTATGCGGGGGTGCCGAAGGATGCGGCGTGGATCATTACCCTTGTCTCCGTAGGACTGTCGAGCTTTGCGGGCGCTTTTGCCTGTGCGGCCGGGTTCGGTTCGCGCGGTATGATCCATGGTATTATAACGGGAGCGATTCTGTTTGCGGTAATATATATCGTCGGCACTGTCTGCTTTGATGCAGAGGCGGTTTTTAAGAATGCTTTGGTGCGTCTTGTCGTTATGCTTGCTTTGGGAGCGGCGGGCGGCGTTGCCGGAGTGAACCTTAAATTGCCGGGAAGAAAATAAATCAAGAAAGTTTTTTGGAGGGAAGAATTATGAAACATATTAAAGTTATAAGCCCTGCCACTTTAAAAGAAAGCGCATGCAGAGGCGGATGCGGCGAATGTCAGACCTCTTGCCAGTCGGCATGCAAGACGTCATGCACGGTGGCCAATCAGAAGTGTGAGAACCGCAAGTAAAAAAGTTCAAGGGGAGCCGAACGGCTCCTTTTGTTTTAAGTAAAAAAGGATGATGATCGATGGTACACCTTTATAGTATGCATGGGAGGAGCTTCGCTCTTGACGTAAACTCGGGAGCGGTGCTGGAGGTTGATAAGCTTACATATGATATGCTTTCTCTATTGGAAAAGCATGATGACAAAAACGGCGGGCATGATTTAAGAGAAAAGCTGCCGGACGATGTTTTAGACCGGCTTAGGGAGCAGTATGAGCTTAAAGATATAGAAACGGCACGAAACGAGGTGTCGGAGCTTATAAACAGCGAGATGCTGTATACGCCGGACGTATACGAGGATATAGCAAAGAAGAGCGGCGAGCTTGCGCCCGTAAAGGCGCTTTGCCTTCATGTGGCGCACGACTGTAATTTAAGGTGCGAATATTGCTTTGCATCAACAGGAGATTTCGGCGGCACAAGAAAGCTGATGGATCTTGAAACAGGCAAAAAAGCTATAGATCTTGTTATTCTTAAGTCAAGGGGCCGACGCAACATAGAGATCGACTTTTTCGGCGGGGAGCCGCTGATGAATTTCGGCGTCGTAAAAAAGATAACCGAGTACGCATCAGAACAGGGGAGACTTCATAATAAGAATTTTCGCTTTACGATAACGACGAACGGCGTGCTCTTAAACGACGAGAACATGGAATACATAAACGAGCATATGTCGAACGTGGTGCTGAGCCTTGACGGAAGAAAGGAAGTAAACGACAGGGTAAGAAAAACGGCGTCGGGCGGCGGCAGCTATGATGTAATAGCGCCGAAGCTTTTAAAAATGGCAAAGCTTAGGGGAGATCGAGAATATTACGTAAGAGGCACTTTTACAAAGTATAATAAGGACTTTTCAAACGATGTGCTTCATCTCGCCGATGCGGGATTTGACCAGATCTCGGTAGAGCCGGTCGTTTCGGATCCTAAGCTTGCATACTCGCTTACAGAGGACGACCTGCCGCAGATCTATGAAGAATACGAGCGTCTGGCAAAAATAATGTACGACCGCATATGCGCAGGGGAGGGGTTCAACTTCTTTCATTTTATGCTGGACCTTACTCAAGGGCCTTGCGTAATAAAACGGCTGCACGGATGCGGAAGCGGAAACGAATATCTGGCCGTAACGCCGGAAGGGGATATATACCCCTGCCATCAGTTTGTGGGACACAGCGAGTATAAGATGGGCAACGTGCATGAAAGCGATGAGCTTGACTTGACGATAAAAAAGACCTTTGCCGAAAACAATGTTTACTCGAAGCCCGAATGTAAAAAGTGCTGGGCTAAGTTTTATTGCAGCGGCGGATGCGCGGCAAACAACTTCCAGATGCGCGGCGATATAAAGCTGCCGAACACGATCGCCTGCGAGCTGGAAAAGAAGCGCGTTGAGTGCGCGATATGGCTCGCGGCAGCGTTAAATGACAGGGAAGAGAACTAAAGAAACATAATACGACAGATCGCATTTTCAATGAAAAAACGGCCGCAATCAGCATTGCAGCCGTTTTTTTTGCGTATTTTCTTAAAAAATCAAAATTTTTTTAAATTTTTTTAAAATTTTTTTCAATATCGAAATCTTCAAATTCCGGACAAAATGTTGTGAGAAAACTGCTTAAAATCAACAAAATGTATTAAGTTTCGTGTGTTGACATAAAACAAGTTTACATAAAAAGATGAATTTCGGTTACATAATCCAAAATTTGCTCTTGCAAATTGATAAAATGTGTATTACTATAATATTGCAGAAAAAGTTATAGGAAAATTAATTATGTAAATCAAACGGGGTGACTTAAGAGTGAGCGCTTTTATGACAGGTTTTTTGGGTACCGGAAACATGGGCGGCGCTATAATAAATGGTATGCTGACCAGCGGTGTACTCAAACCTTCCTGCATAACCGTTTACGATGCGAAGGCTGAGGCTTCCGAGCGTTTTTTAAAACTCGGCTGCTGCGTTGCCCGCAATGAGGCTACTTTGACAGAGCTTTGCGATATCATTTTTCTCTGCATTAAGCCGCAGGTCTTCCCCGAGGTTTTGAGTAAGCTTTCTTCACTTGATCTGTCGGACAAGCTTTTTGTCACGATCGCTGCAGGCGTTCCTACGGAAAAAATAAGAGATATCCTCGGTCAGAAGGTCAAGATAATCCGCGTGATGCCAAACGCTCCGCTTATGGTTTCGCTTGGCGCAAGCGCGATATACGCGCCGGATGACATTGAGGAAGACAAGAAGCGTTTTGTTATCGATGTATTCAGTAAGCTCGGCGTCGTTTCGCTTATAGACGAATCGCAGATGAACGAAATAGTTTGTGTTAACGGCAGCTCGCCGGCATACGTTTACTACTTTGTTGATGCGATGGTCGAAAGCGCCGTAGACCAGGGCATTGACCGCGACGAAGCTTTTAAGCTTATATGCGCTGTTTTTGAAGGCTCGATAAAAATGCTTAGAAATTCCAGCCTGTCGCCTAAGGAGCTTATTAAAATGGTTTGTTCCCCGGGCGGAACTACCATAGAATCCATCAAATGTTTTGATGCAAATAACGTTTATAAGACTATTGACGACGCAATGAAAGCGTGTACAAAACGTTCTTATGAGCTGGGCGCCGGTTAAGTAGACTTTGAGTTCCCTCACGGGAGTATATTACCGAAACATCTATCATATGATATTAGGGCTTAAATGCTGTTGGGGCTCTATTATCATGACTGCAACTGATACTGCAGTCACCTGATACTGCGACTGATACTGCAAACTGCAAATTGCAAAAGATACTGTACACTATAGAATGTTCGGTTTGATTTCGTGAGGGACCTGGTATGCTTAACGATCCTCTTTGGGATTTTGATATATGGATCAAAAAAAACACAGGTATTTTTACCGGCGTTTTTGTCCTGTATGTATCGGCCCTTTGCGCAGGCGTGTTTTTTGTACGCGGTTTCGTTGCGTCGGATGCAAATTTATTTGCAGGTTTCTATGAAAATTTAACGATAAACGTAAATGACGGCGATATCGGTTTTTGGCTTCTCTTTATTGAGACTTTAAAAATCAATATCCGATATTTGTTTTTTATGTTTATCGCAGGCTTTATTGTAGTTGGCGTACCTTTTGTTTTAGCGATTTTTTCAATGAAAATATTCTGCCTGGGCTTTGCACTGGGCACGATATATTCGCTGTCCTATGACGGGGGCTTTATACTCTCGGTATTGACAATATTCCTTCAGAATATGTTTTCGCTGCCGCTTCTTACGTTTTATGCGGTCATTTGTACAAAGTTTTCTTTTCGATTGTATAAAAACGTACGGGGCATACCGGAGATAAAAAATGATTTTGCCAAAGCGCTCAGGACTCATATCACGGTCTTTGTGATATTTGCCCTTCTTATTACGGCGGCTTCTTTTTTTGAATGCCTGTCGGTGCTGGCATTTTCATCAGGCTAAGTATAAATGTACACCACTTCCCCGAAACGGAGGCAAAAGATTTTGCAAAAATATCTTAATATGTACGAATTGTATCTTAAAAACGAAAGGAAATCTTCTGCGAATACAATACAATCCTATAGAAGCGATATATCTCAGTTCATAGAGTATCTTGAAACTATCGGAGTTACGGATATAGCTTCTGTAACGCAGTCGAACATAGAGGATTACATATCGCATCTTCGCAGCATACACCGTTCCAACGCGACCATTACAAGAAATATTGCTTCGCTGAAGAGTTTTTTTAAATATTTTGCTTCTATCAACGCTATACCGATGAACCCGGCGCTGACGCTTGAACGTGTGACCGTTGAAAAGAAGCTGCCGCAGGTGCTTACAAGCAAGGAAGTAGAGCTTCTTTTGGATCAGCCCAAATGCGTTGATTTGAAAGGGTACAGAGATAAGGCGATGCTGGAGCTTTTATATGCGACAGGAATAAGAGTAAGCGAGCTTATAGACCTTAATCTGCGCGATGTAAATCTGGAGCTTGGCTTTATAAGATGCTCAAGCGGGTTAAAGGAGCGTATAGTTCCGATATATAAAATGGCCGCAAAAAGCCTTTCTGATTATATAGAGACGGCGCGTCCGCTTATGTCGCCCGATGCAAATCAAAAAGCGCTGTTTGTTAATTTTTCGGGACAGCGCCTTACGCGCCAAGGGTTTTGGAAAATTATTAAGCAGTATGCAAAACAGATAGGAATTGAGAATAAAGTTACGCCGCATACGTTGAGACATTCGTTTGCCGTGCATCTTATCGAAAACGGCGCCGATCTTCATTCCATAAAGGAAATGCTCGGCCACAGCGATATATCTTCAACTCAGGTATATGCGCAGATAACGAAGAATAAGCTGAATGAGGTATATCAGAAGTTCCATCCCCGAGCTTGAGATACCTGACTCCTATAAGAAAAGAGCAATAAACCGCAAAAGAGTCTTTTTAAGAATTCTTTTGCGGTTTATTGCTTTACATGCGTAAATTTTTGAGGTAAAATGATAGCATCGCAGGCGAAAGGACGGTATTTTATTATGAAGAAAAGACTTCAGGACGAAAATATAGATTATCTTTATAAGGCAATACTATCGCTGAAAAACACGGAAGAATGTTACGATTTTTTTGAGGACCTCTGTACTATAGCCGAGATAAAGGCTATGGCACAGCGTCTTTTGGTCGCAAGACTGCTTCGTGAAAACAAACTGTATGTAGACATTATTGCGCAGACAGGCGTTTCTACGGCCACTATAAGCCGTATAAACCGCTGCCTTCATTACGGAAGCGACGGATATGCTACAGTGCTTGACAGAATGAGCGAGGAAGAAAACGGGGCAGAGGAGAAATGAATATATCCTATTCGGCGCTTGCAGGGTTTTATGACGCGCTCAATGCACATGTGGATTATGAACGCATCGCTGATTTTTACGAGCGCATATTCAAACGCTTCGGCGCAGATCCCGTAATAGTGGCAGACCTTGCCTGCGGTACGGGCACGCTTACCGAGATAATGGCCGGGCGGGGATATGATATGATAGGCATAGATAATTCCGACGCGATGCTGAATGCTGCACAGGCAAAGCGCGCGCAGTCGGGGCTTGATATACTTTATCTCAATCAGGATATGTCTTCGTTTGAGCTTTATGGTACGGTGGGAGCCGTTGTTTCTTCGCTTGACAGTATAAATCACTTGACAGATAAAAACGAGCTTATGCGCTGTTTTGAGTGCTGTCATATGTATCTTGATCCAGGAGGATTATTTGTTTTTGATATAAACACTCCCCACAGATTTAAAAATGTGCTTGACGGTACGACCGCAATATATGAAACCGAGGATGTTTTTTGCGCCGTGGAGCATTCGTATGACAAAAGACGCCGCAGTTTTTATTACGATATGACGCTGTTTGAAAAGACTGATGAAGGTCTTTATGTGCGCGAGGACGATTGCGTAAAAGAGCGCGCCTATGAGATCACGGAGCTTTCCGACATGCTTTATGAGGTGGGATTTGACAGAGTTTACGTCTACGGTGAATATAAGTTTAAAAAGCCTCAAACGGATTGTGAAAGGGCCGTGTTTGCGGCTGTAAAGGAGAAAATGAAATGAGCGGAACATTGATACGCGCGATAACATCTGAACTCAGCGTGCGCGCATTTGCAATAGAGGGAAAGGACATAGTAGAGCACGCAAGAAAGGTGCACGGCCTTTCTGTGCTTTCGACCGTAGCGCTTGGACGCGCTTTATTGGGCGCATCTATGATGGGGTGCCTTTTAAAAACCGAAACAGACAGCCTAACTATGCAGGTGCGCGGAGATGGTCCTCTCGGCAGCATTATTGCAGTATCCGATTATCTTGGCAATGTGCGCGGATATGTCGATAATCCTTCTTTGGAGCTTCCGCCGGCGTCGAACGGTAAAATAGACGTTGGCGGGGCAGTCGGGAACGGCGATCTTATTATCATAAAGGATCTTAGTATGAAAGAGCCCTATATTGGGCGCATACGCCTTCAGACGGGAGAAATAGCGGAAGATATAACGCATTACTTTGCAAAAAGCGAGCAGGTGCCGACCGTTTGCGCGCTGGGAGTTTTGATTGGCGAAGATCTCAGCGTTAAGGCGGCAGGGGGATTCATGATACAGCTTTTGCCGTATACCGAAGATAAAATAATAGATCTTATCGAAAAGAATATCGCAAAGCTTCCGCCTGTGACGGCGCTTTTAAGCCAGGGATATACGCCGAAAATGATACTTCAGCGCGCTCTTGAGGGACTTGAAACAGAGGTGCTTCAAATGGACAGCATAGACTTTGTTTGTAAGTGCAGCAAAGAACGTATGTCAAAGGCGCTGATAAGTTTGGGAAAGAAGGAGCTTTCGGATATTATAAGAGAGCAGGGCGACGCTCAGCTTGTATGCCACTTTTGCAATAAGCATTATGATTTCGGCAGAGAGGAGCTTGAAGCATTGCTTGAGGAAGCCTCAAAGTAGATTTATTTTTAATAAAAAAACAAAAAAGGTATTGACAAAGCGCATATATCGTAGTAAACTAATTCTTGTCGCTGGCGAGAACAAAATGCTGACCGGCGAGAAAAAAGTTAATTGGGAGCTTAGCTCAGCTGGGAGAGCATCTGCCTTACAAGCAGAGGGTCACAGGTTCGAGCCCTGTAGCTCCCACCATGTGGCCGTGTAGTTCAGTTGGTTAGAACGCCGCCCTGTCACGGCGGAGGTCGTGAGTTCGAGTCTCATCCGGGTCGCCAATGCGGATTTAGCTCATCTGGTAGAGCGCCACCTTGCCAAGGTGGAGGTAGCGAGTTCGAGCCTCGT
>JAFQZS010000014.1 GCA_017405765.1 Clostridia bacterium | reverse complement strand
TTGCAGCAATTCACGAATTTTCTCCCTCCGTGCTCGTTCCTCGGAACTGCGTTTTCTTCTGCTGCTCATAATTAAACCTCCAATATGGTGCTTCTATTTTACACCTTATCGGAGGTTTACACAATTTTCGGGACGGCCTCACAATCTCCGCTACAAGATTGGTTAACATAATTTAGCCTTTCTTGTCTGCAAAAAAGACGGCTTCACCGCCGTCTCTTTTTGCTGGAAGATAACGCAATCTCAATTCAGACGGGCGCGTCGCACGCGCCCAACAGTCGGGCGCCCGTTGGCTGAAGGTTTTATCAGCGTAACAAACAACGGTCATTGCGAGGCCCCGAAGGAGCTGCGGGAATCCGTATCCCACGCGTCACGCCCCACAAAAAAATGACGCTTTCGCGTCATTTTTTTATATATTCACACAGCGCGTGAAGCGCGTCGATGTACCCTTTCAGTCCGCGTCCTTTTATCGTGTTTATGCACGCGGCGCGTATGAACGACACGCGCCGAAACTCCTCGCGCGTGTCGGGGTCGGAGATGTGTACTTCTATAGTAGGTATGCCTACGGCCTTTACCGCGTCAAGGAGCGCAACGCTCGTATGCGTGTACGCGCCGGGATTTATCACTATGCCGTCGATGCGGCCGTATGCGCGCTGTATCTCATCGACTAGCGCGCCCTCGTGATTCGACTGATAAAATTCAGTCTCAACGCCCATGGCGTCCGCTTCCGTCTTTATAAGACCTACGAGGTCGTCGTACGTAGTGCGGCCGTAGATCTCTGGCTCGCGCACGCCGAGCATATTTAAGTTAGGCCCGTTAATCACAAGTATTTTCACAAAAATCCCTCCATATGCGCTCTGCGGCGCTCTTCGGCGTATCGTCGTTTCTTATCACAGCGTCGCGGAAGCGCTCGTACATCGGCAGGCGCTCTTCGTACATCTTATAAAGATCCGCGCCCTGCGAAAGCGGCCGTCCGCCGCGCGAAAGAAGCCGTATATCGCGCTCTATATGATATATGCGCCCGTTTTGTGACAGCGGCGAAAGATTTCTTATGTCTTTCACAATGCCGCCGCCCGTCATTATCACTTTCCCGCTCCCGCGTCCCGCTTCGGCCGCGGCTTCGCGCTCCATGCGGCGAAATTCCGCCTCGCCGAAGCGCTCGAATATCTCCGGTATGCTCATTTGGGCGCGCACCTCAACTATCGCGTCGGTATCGACGCATTCGCGCCCCGTAAGCGCGCCCAAAGCTTCGCCCACGGTCGTTTTGCCCGAGCCGGGCATACCTATAAGCACTACGTTCTCCGACTCGCACGAAAGACTGCGCGTTATGTCCTCTATGATACCGTCGTCAAGCTTTTTGTCAAAGAAATGCTCCTCTGCGGCCTTCGCCTGTGCAACGAGCATGGAAAGCCCGCCCGAGCACGGTATCGAAAGCGCCCTCGCCTGCATAATGAGCGCTGTGCGCGCGGGGTTGTATATAAGGTCCAAAACTCCCTTACACGATTTAAAAATACTTAGATCTACCGGCGACGCGCCGTTATTCGGATACATGCCCACGGGCGTCGCGTTCACGATCACCTCGGCGTCCGAATGCTTATTTATATTGCCGTAATTATCCGCGCCGCTTCTCGATATGCAGACTATATCCCGTGCGCCCGCCTTCTTCGCCGCCGCGCGCACTGCAAGATACGCGCCGCCGCTTCCGAGTATTACAACCTTTTTGCCCGCAAGCGAAACGCCCGCGCGCGCCGCCATGTACATAAAGCCGTAAACGTCCGTATTATAGGCATAAAGCCTTCCGTCCGTGCGGCGCACAATGGTGTTTACGCTGCCCACGCTCTTTGAGTCGGACGATATCACGTCACAATATTTCATTACCTCGCGCTTATACGGTATCGTCACGTTGAGTCCGCCTATGTCGGGGCGGGAAAGAAAGCTTTTTAGCTCTTCCGGCTCAAGCTCGAAAAGGCGGTAGCCGCCGTTTCCCATAGCGGCGTGTATCGGCGCTGAATAGCTGTGCCCCAGCTTTCGGCCAATGAGGCCGTAAACAAACCCGGACATTTTACACCTCTGCGTAATTGCCGAGGAAGGTAAAGCTCTCGCACGTCCTCTCAAGCTCCTCGAGCATTGCCAAAACTCCCGGCTCGTGAACGGAAGCGTCGAGCTCCAAGAAGAATATGAACTCGAAATTGCTTCCCGTTACGGGGCAGCTCTCAAGCTTGCTCATATTCACGCCCGCTACCGACAGGCGCGCGAGTATCTCGTAAAGCGCGCCGGGCTTGTTATCGCAGGCGATAACGAGGCTTATATGATTTGCTCCGGCGTAGATCTCCGGCTTGTTCGCAATGCATATGAATCTCGTGTAATTGTTTTCGCTGTTCTGTATATGGGAGTTTATCGTTTCAAGGCCGTAGAGCTTCGCGCATCTGTGTGAAGAGATGGCCGCGCGCGAATTGCCCTCCGAATTTGCCACGAGCTCTGCCGCCATTGCCGTATTGTCGCACGGTATCACCTTTACGCCGGGGCCGAGCTTTGAAAGAAACTCACTGCACTGACCCAAGGCCTGCTCGTGCGAATAAATTTCCTTTACGTCGCTCATCTTCGTGCCGGGCTTTACCATGAGTTCGTGATGAATGAAAAGGCGTATGCTTCTTACTATGGAGAAGTTCTTTGCCTGCAAAAGGTCGTAAACGGCGCGCACGGATCCGTTCGCGCTGTTCTCTATCGGCACTACGCCGTATTTGCAGAGCCCCGAAGAGACTGCGTCGAATACCGCCTCAAAGCTCTTTAAATACATAAGCTTTCCTCTGGGGAAGAGCTTGTCGCAGGCCTCCTGCGAATTTGCTCCCTCAACGCCCTGACAGGCTATGGTGCCCGTCTGCGGAAATACCTCGGCGCCGTTTTGAATGCCTCGGTCTATAAGCTTTTTTACGCCGCTTTCGCCCGAAAGAAGCTCCTCCTGGCGCGCGCGGGAAAGTCCGAACAGCGTGGAGAACAGATGATACGAATAGCGCTCCATATCGCCCGATCTATCCGTGACCTTCGCAAGGATCTCCCTCTCACGCGTCTTGTTGTATATCGCCATCGAGTTTTCCTTCTTATACTTCGCCACCTCGTCGGAAAGCGCCATGCGCTGAAGGAACGCGTCGAGTATCGTGTCGTCCACCTTGTCTATTTTTGCTCTTATCTCGCCTAAATCCATTTTACTTTCCCTCCAATAATAAATTTAATATAACTAAGGCTGCCGCCGCCTCTATTACGGGCACGGCGCGGTGCGCGATGCACGGGTCGTGGCGCCCTTTTATTTCGAGTATCTCGCTTTTATTTGTTTTAAGATCCACGCTTCTTTGCGGCCTTGCGATAGACGGCGTGGGCTTTATCGCCGCCCGAAAGACTACGGGCATTCCGTTCGTTATGCCGCCCAAAATCCCGCCGGCGTCGTTCTTCTCGCAGACAACTCTGCCGTTTTCATCTGTTATAAACGGATCGTTGTTCTCGCTGCCGCGCATTTTCGCCGCCGAAAATCCCGCGCCGAACTCCACGCCCTTTACGGCGGGCACACCGAACACGGCGGCCGCTATGCGGCTTTCCACGCCGTCGAACATCGGATCTCCGAATCCGGCCTCCATGCCCGCGACGGCGCACTCTATCACGCCGCCCACCGAATCAAGCTCCTTTGCCGCCCGCTCGATCTCGGCCTTCATCCGTTCGCCCGCTTCGTCCGATATGACGGGGAATTCCTTACGCGCGATCTTCGTAAAAAGCGCCTCGTCGGGATAAAGCGGAAAGCTCTCATCCGAAGCGTTTCCGACTGACAAAAGATGCGCGCCGACGTATATGCCCCTTTTAGAAAGTATCTGCTTTGCTATGCCTCCGGCTATGCACAGAGGAGCCGTGAGCCTGCCCGAAAAATGGCCGCCGCCGCGCATATCGGCCGTGCCGCCCCATTTTACGTGCGCCGTAAAGTCGGCGTGACCGGGACGCGGCACGTTTTTAAGCTTATCGTAATCGCGCGAGCGCGTATCGGTGTTCGCGATAACGGCGCAGAGCGGCGCGCCGCACGTAATAGAGTTCTCTACCCCCGAAAGAAAGCGCGGTACGTCGCCCTCGCTTCTCGCCGTTGAAAGGCGATTCTTTCCCGGCCTTCTTCTGTCCATAAAGCTTTGAAGCTCCGCCTCGTCTATCCTCTCGCCTGCGGGCAGCCCGTCTACCACCACGCCTATCGCCGCGCCGTGCGACTGACCGAATATCGAAACCTTTATCTTACTGCCGAACTCAGACGACATGACAAACGCCTCCCAGCTTTTTATAATCCTCAAAGAAACCGGGGTACGATTTGTTCACGGCCTCGGCTCCCTTTATCGTAACGCAGCCCGAAGCCGCTATAGCGGCTATCGCCGCTGACATCGCTATTCTGTGATCGCCCGCGCTGTCAACCGTGCCTCCCGAAACCTTTGTGCCGGTAACGCTCAGCGAATCTTCATCCGCCTCTGCCGAAACGCCTAGCGCCGAAAGCATATCCTCGCAGGCTTTAAGTCTGTCGCTTTCTTTAAGTCTAAGACGCGCCGCGTTGACAAAACGCGTCGTGCCCTTTGCATAAGACGCAAGCACCGAAAGTATCGGAAGCATATCGGGCGTTTCGCTTACGTCGATCTCGCACGCGGTAAGCTCTGCCGGCGAAACGGTCGCCTCATCGCCCGAAACGCTCACCTTCGCGCCGAATTTTTTCAACACATCTATTATGGCCTTGTCGCCCTGCGGAGAATCCATGTTGAGCCCCGTCAGCGTCACAGGCGCGCCTATTGCTCCGGCGCAGAGGAAAAACGCCGCGTTAGACCAGTCTCCCTCCACACAGACCCTTTCGGGCGTTTTAAAATGCTGTGCGCTCTCCACTTTGAACGAGTCTTCATCCTTTGTTACAAAAATGCCGAATTTTTTAAGCGCGTTCATAGTTATGTCAACATAAGGCGACGACTGAAGCTTTGTCGTAAGAGCGATGCGCCCGCCCTCGCGCGTGAGCGGAAGCGCCAAAAGAAGCCCCGTTATATACTGAGAGCTCACGTTTCCGGGAAGCGAATATTCGCCGCCCGAAAGCCTGCCCTTCGTCTTAAACGGCAGCGCGTCCTTATCGAACGACACGCCGTGACGCTTCATCTCGCCCGTAAGGTCGCTTATCGGCCTTTTCGGCAGTCTGCCGTGCCCCGTAAACGAAACGCCGTCGTAAAGCGCACAGGCCACCGGCAGAAGAAAACGGAAAGTTGATCCGCTTTCCATGCAGTCGAGCGCGGGGATATCCGCCGTTTTCTTTATCGGTTCAACCAAAAGCGCGCCGTCCGTCCTTTCTATGTGCGCACCGAGCGCTTTAAGGCACGAAACGGTCGCCTCGATATCCTGGCTCGTTTGGTCCATTATAAGTTCTGTCGGTCCGTCAGAAAGCGCGGCGCAAATGAGCAGCCTGTGCGCGTCGGCTTTTGATGGTATTGCGCCTGTTTTTCCGCAAAGGTACTTTGGCGTAACTTTTATATCCATTTTAAGCCTCCGTTCCTTTTTCGATAATGCTTTGAAGCTCGCTTACGTTTATCTTCATAAGGCGGCACTTCCCTATCCTTTCGGGTACGACGAGACTTATCTCGTCGCCCTTGCGCTTTTTGTCGGAAAGCGCGGCGTCTGAGATCTCCCTTGAAGTATAGCTGCTTCTTACGGGAAGAGAATTATTTATAAGCGCACGCTCTATGCGCTTCGCCGTATCCTGTGAGCAAATGCCCATAGCGGCTGCGGCTCTCGATATTATGCCCATGCCCGCCGCTACCGCATGGCCGTGAGAGATCCCGTAATCGCTAAGCCTCTCTATGGCATGGCCCACCGTATGGCCGAGATTTAAAAGCTGTCTTTCGCCCCGGTCGAACTCGTCGGCCTCGACTACGCGCCCCTTATGCTCAACACAGCGTTCTATTACGAAGGGCAGCTTATCGAAAGAAAATCCGCCGTTCTCAAAGAGCGAAAAAAGCTCCTCGTCGAAGAGAACGCCCGTTTTCACGGCCTCAGCCACGCCGTCGGCAAGAGTTTCTTTTGGCAGCGTTTTTTGCGCGTCTGTGTCGCAGATCACGACCGAGGGCTGCAAAAACACGCCCGCGAGGTTCTTTCCCGCCTTTAAGTCCACCGCCGTTTTGCCGCCGACGGATGAATCGACCGCCGCAAGCAGCGTCGTCGGCATCTGAACGAACCTTATCCCGCGAAGGAACACGCCTGCCGCAAAGCCGGTTATATCTCCCGCAACGCCGCCGCCCAGCGCCAAAAGCGCGTCGCTTCTCGTTATGCCGCTTTCGGCTAAGAATTCAAGTATCAAAGCGAGCGTCTCCATATTCTTCGAGCGTTCGCCCGCGGGGAAGGCGTAGGAGCAGACAGAAAATCCCGCGTCCGAGAGGCTTTTTCTTACTGTCTCAAGATACAGCCTCTCCACCGTCGTATCCGTTATCACGCATATGCGGCAGGGCATGAGTACGCTCGCGGCAAGCTCCCCCGCACGAGCTGTAAGGCCCGCGCCGACGTGTACGTCGTAGGGGCGTCCCGCGTTTATTCTTACCGCTGCCATCAGCTTCCACCCGCTTCGGCTTTTTTGAGCCTTCCCTCGCGCAAAAGGCGTATAAGCTCCGTCGAATCGGCGGCCTTCAGCGCGTCGAGATATTCGTTTAAGTTTTTTATGTATATTTCAAGCTCCGCCGTAAGATTGTCCGTGTTGTCCAAAAACAGCTCCGTCCACATATCCTCGTCAAGACGCGCGACTCTCGTCATATCGCGAAAGCTGCCGCCCGAAAATCCCCGACGCTTCGCCGCTGTCGGCGATTTTACGTAAGCGCTCGACGTTATATGGGCAAGCTGCGACGTGAACGCTATTATGCGGTCGTGCTCTGCGGGCGTTGTGAACGTAAGGCTTCCAAAGCCAATATCGGTAAAGAACGCCTTTATGTCCTCCAAAAGCTTCGCGTCCGTGCGTTCGTCCGGCGTAAGTATCATGGAAGCGCCCAAAAAAAGGTCCTCCTTTGAATTTACGAAGCCGCCGCGCTCGCGTCCGGCCATCGGATGACCGCCGATATACGAAAAGCCGTATTCCATTGATATTGGTTTTATTCTGTCCGCAACGGCGCGTTTTACGCCGCACAGATCTATCACGACAGCTTTTTTTGAAATATGTCCCGCGTTTTCTATCACCCATTTTACGGCTTCGCCCGGGCGCACGGCAATAAGTATGATATCGCACTCGCCCAAATTCTCCTTCGTGAGCGGCTCGTCTATCGCTCCGCACAAGCGCGCGAAGGTCATGGTCTCACGATCAATGTCCGTGCCCGCCACGTTATGGAGCGTGCGCGCCTTTATGCTCTTTGCCATAGAGCCGCCTATAAGGCCGAGTCCCACTATGCCCGCTTTCACGACGCCGCCTCCTCTGAACGCATAAAGGAGTGAAGCGAGATGAGCTTTTTCGCAAGAGCGTCGAAAGCTTCGGGCTTTAAAGACTGCGGTCCGTCGCACCATGCGCGCGCCGGGTCGTTGTGTACCTCAATGATGAGGCCGTCCGCGCCCGTTGCTACGGCGCCCATTGCAAGCGGAGCGACGAGCGACGACTTGCCCGTGGCGTGGCTGGGGTCGATGATCACGGGAAGGTGCGTAAGCGTTTTTAAAACGGGTATCGCCGCAAGGTCCAGGGTGTTTCTCGTATAAGTCTCGAACGTGCGTATGCCGCGCTCGCAGAGTATTACCTTCTCGTTGCCGTTCGCCATGACGTATTCCGCGCTCATGAGCCATTCCTCATACGTCGAGGACATGCCGCGCTTTATCATAACGGGCTTATCCTGCGCGCCGAGTATCTTCAAAAGATTGAAGTTCTGCATATTTCTCGCGCCGACCTGGATTATATCTATATCGTCGAAAAGCGGAAGCTGCGAAGCGTCCATTATCTCCGTTACGATGGGAAGGCCCGTTTCCTTTCTCGCCATTTTGAGAAGCTCTATGCCCTCAGCGCCGAGCCCCTGGAAGGAATAGGGCGAGGTGCGCGGCTTGAACGCGCCGCCGCGAAGCACAGTGGCTCCGCTCGCCTTAACGGCCTTTGCAACGCCGATTATCTGATCCTCCGTCTCAACGGAGCAGGGGCCGGCCATCATCGTAAGAGTTCCGCCGCCTATCTGCGTATCCCTCACCTTTATAACGGTGTCCTCGGGATGGAATTTTCTATTAGCGCTCTTATACGGCTCCTGCACGCGCTTTACGTCCTCAACGATATCGAGCGCGGCTATAAGGTCAATGTCTAGCCTTGACGAGTCGCCCACGATGCCGAGTATCTGGCGCGACGCACCTTCGCTGCGGTGTACCTGCAGGTTCTTGTCCTGAAGCCAGGATATCAGGCTTTCGACCTGTTCTTTATCGGGATTTTGTTTAAGTAATACGACCATTTTTCTTCCTCCTAACGAAAATAAAAACCGCAGCCGGCAGGGCTGCGGTGAGTTCATGAAATGAAATCATATTTTGCCTTTTCTCACACATTTTCAGCCGAACCGAAATAAGCCTTGTCACCGCTAAAGTAAAAGCTAAAGACAAAGCTAAAATAACGATATTCAGCTGTACGGGAAAGAGCTTTCATAAAATTTCGTTCCTTAATAAATAATATACTGATATGATATCACTTCCGAATACAGAATAAAAGCAACAACAAACACAAATTATACAGGGCTTATCGTTTTTAAATTGGGCATTATGCCCAAAGCGCACAGTGAAAGATGACATTTATACTGATACGTGCTATAATTCCAAATCATATCAAAGAAAGAGGTTGTATATATGGCCTTTGATTATAAAAAAGAATATAAAGAGTTCTATATGCCCAAAAGCAAGCCAGAAATAGTAAACGTGCCGCCCATGAATTATATCGCCGTCAGAGGAAAAGGCGATCCCAATGAAGAAGGCGGATCATATAAAGAAGCGATAGAGATCTTATATGCAGTTGCATATACCGTTAAGATGAGTTATAAGACGCCTCATAAGATATCGGGTTTTTTTGAGTATGTAGTTCCGCCGCTGGAAGGCTTTTGGCATAAGGATGGTATTGACGGCGTGTATACCGGAGATAAGAGCAAATTTAATTGGATCTCCGTGATACGTTTGCCCGATTTTGTAAAGAAAGAAGATCTCGACTGGGCTGTTTGGGAGGCCGCAAAAAAGAAGAAGCTTGATTGCTCCAAGGCGCAGTTCTATATGATAGAAGAGGGCTTGTGCGTTCAGATAATGCACACAGGGCCTTTTGACGACGAACCCGCTTCCATAGCTTTAATGGACAAATATCTAGAAGAAAACGGATATGTGAGCGATATATCCGAAACAAGGCTTCACCACGAAATATACTTGTCGGATGCGCGTAAAGTTGAGCCTTCGAAATGGAGGACCGTGATACGTCATCCCATTAAAAAGAAATAACGATAAAGGACCACTCTGCCCGGTCTTTATTTGATTGAAGGAGCGGCGCATATATGGTATACTTAAATAAAAACTTTGCGAAAAGAGCGTATCATGAGCGTAAGTCAGTTGAAAAAGGATATAAAAAATAATAGATTTTCTCACTCATACGTATTTTACGGCGCCGAGCGATATCTTAAAGAGTATTATTTTGCGCTTGCGCGGCGCACTTTTACGGGCGGCGACCCGCTCAATCTGAACTGTGCGCAGTACGATGCAAAAACGCTCGATCCGGATGAGCTGGGCGCGGTTGCCGACAGCTATCCCGTAATGAGCGACCGCAGGCTTATAATAATAAACGACCTTGCCGCATCGCTGTGTAAGGGGCCGTTAAAAAGCGCGTTCTCGTCGCTCCTTTCCGATATGCCTGAGTATCTTACCTTGTTTTTTAATTACAGCGACCCAGATTACAGTCCCGCTTCGAGCGCGGAGCTTAAAGCCCTGTTTTCGGGCAGTCTTTTCTGCGAATTTTCGCGTCCTTTCGAACGCGATCTCATTGTTTGGATAAAAAAGAATGTTGAGGCCGCAGGCAAAACCATATCCGACGACGCCGTGCGCCGTCTTCTTTCCGATGTATCCAGAGATATGTCCGTACTTAAGCACGAGATCGCAAAGCTCTGCGCCTACGCGCCGAAGAAAGAGATATCGTCTGAGGATATCGACGCCGTATGCATTACAACGGCGGAGGCGCACGTTTTTTCTCTGGGAGACGCTATAATATTTTCTCGCGCCGACAGCGCATATAAGATGACCGACACGCTTATGCGCCAGAACCGCGAACAGCCGATAGCGATACTTGCATATCTTACGTCGGTCTTTTCAAATCTTTTAAAACTGTCCGCCGCAAAAAAGGCGGGCGTGCCTCTCGATGCGGCGGCGAAGGAGATAGGATACCGGGGAAGTATAATAAGCTCGCGTCGCTTGATATCACGTGCGGACGAGCATACCCTTAAAAGTCTTATAACCATGTGCCGAGACGCCGACTTTAAAATGAAGGATTCGCGCGTTTCGCCCGAAGTCGTTATGGAGCTGTTTTTGACCGAAGCGCTCATGCTCACGGAGGCGCGCACATGATAAAAACTGACGAAATAATCATTGTCGAAGGCAAATACGACAAAATAGCGCTTGAGCCGCTCGTTGACGCAACGATAATCGCAACAGACGGCTTTAAGATATTCACCGAGCCCGAAAAAATAGAACTGCTGCGCGCGCTTGCAAAGAAGCGCGGGCTCGTGATACTTACCGACTCTGACCGCGCAGGCTTTTTTATACGCGGGCGGCTTAAATCGCTTATCGGCGAGGGCACGATAAAACACGCGTATATCCCCGATATCGCGGGACGCGAAAAGCGCAAGCGCGAGTTCTCCAAAGAGGGAAAGCTGGGCGTTGAGGGAATGGACCGCGAAACGCTTACAAAGGCGCTTCTTCGCGCAGGAGTGTCCGTCTCCGACGCGCCGCAAAAAGGCGGGGCGCTCATAACGAAGGCGCGCCTATATGCGGACGGCTGTTCGGGCGGCGAGGACGCGCACAAGGCGCGCGCCGCTTTCGCGCGCTCACTCGGCCTGCCCGAGCGCATCAGCGCGAACACTCTTTTGGAGGCGCTAAACGCGCTTTATACTTTGGATGAATACGAAAGGCTCGCTCATCGCTTTAAAAACGGCGAAAAGACTGAGCCTCCCCGATAAAACGGCTCGCCCGCCGTGCCCCAAACGAAAGGCACGGCGGGCGTTTTATTTTACTTCTATCCCAAAAGAATAAGCGGCTTCATTATCGGCCTATACTGTTCGTCAAGCGCGAACGCCTTTATCTTCGCTGTGTCCTCGCCGCAGGAAAACGGGACGGACACATTTACCGTCTCCGAGTCAAGCTCGGCCGCCGCAACGTAACGCCGCGCGGCCTTTATAAGCCTGCCCTCGTTATCGTAAGACGCAAGTATCAGCGTGAAAGGCTCGCTTCGTTCGCTGTAAAGGCTGAGTCTCACGGCGTCGACTGCGGCTGTATCCAATTCGTCGCGCGAGACGACTTCGCCGCCGCTCATAAACGTGCCGCAAAACCACATAGGCGCGCCTGTTTCTGCCTGCTCCTTCATATATAAAACGGTAACGTCGGAATCCGCCGCAATTATCTTGATCGGAGTCATGCCGTATTCGGACCAGTTCTCAGTATGCGGCGTTACAAATCCCCGTCTTACGTCCCCGAAGCTTCCGCTGTAGAAATTATAGACCTCCGACTCCGCGTTAAGCCCGTACACATAAAAGCCCAGGTACGAAGTCGCGTGCGGCCTATATACTCTGCTTTCGCCCTTCGGTATCGTCTCGATGACGAAGGGCGATCCTGTTGTCTGTGCATCGACGACGCACGGGTAATACCTTACAGTGCAGCCGTCCTCAAGCGCGGTGAAGGTCATTTGTGTCGTTTTGGACCCCATATACTGCAGAGTGAACGCCCGCTGCGCGGGATATGAGAAGTATTCGGAGGCGTCGTCGTCCCATTTTGTCTCTACATACGCCATGGCGCCTTTCAGCATTAAGCCCGAAAGTGTCACGCCGTTTTCAACCGCCTCATCCTTCCATGTGAATTTCACGCTTTCCCCCTTTGAAAGGGCTACCGTTTCGGTAAGCGGCGCGTTTATTTCCGACCAGCCGTTCGCCGTGCGGAATCTGAAAATCGTCGTGCCGCAGGATTCAAGCGCGTACAGGGTGGGAACGTTGTATCCCTCTTCGTCTTTTTCATTCTTCAACTCCTGTATGCGGTAGGCGTGCCCCGTGCGGCGGAGGCGGTCGTCGCCGTATATCTCGTCCGGCGTGACGAAAGTCTCCCCTTTATGGAGCACTTTGTATTTATATATCGACTCGACGCCTTCGACGACCTTAAAGTCACCCGCCGCGAACTGAAGGGAGCATACCCCCGAAACGGCGGTGAACGTCGTCGTATCCCCGGCCTTTACGTTTATTTTACTGCTGCTGCTCAAGCCCGTATAGCTTTTCTCAAGTATATCGTAATAGTCCCCCTTCATAGAGAATGTTCCACAGAGTATAACTTCGCGCGCCTCGTCCGAATCGTTGGTAAGAGCGACGCTCTCGCCCTCGTAAAGGACGACAGCTTCGACTCCGGCCTGCTTTATCGGCTCGGCAGACATCTCGAACTGTCCCGAAAGGGCTCTGTAGCTTCCGTTCACGCCCGTTATTATGACCTTGCCGCCCGTGGGTATCATTATGCCCTTCGCGCCCTCGTATTCGGTATCCGTTATGACGCCCGCACCCAGGGCCGCGTATTTTTCGGGGTTTTTCTCAAGCGCGCTTGTTGTAACGCCGAAAAACGGAGCCGCCTTGCCGCTTACGTTTGTAAACGTCACCTTGAGAGTCGCAGCCGTAGTCCATGTTACGGGTGCCGGAAGCTCTGCGGGCGCGAACGCCTCGCCTAAAAGCGCATAGCGCGATCCGCTAAGGCTCGCGCCGCTCATCGCGACGGTGTATCCGGCCGGCACTTCGAGGGTGCCGCCCGGGTTGACCGCTTTGAGTTTGGGCGTCTCCCCCGCATAGTACACGGCCGCGTTGCCTTCGCAGTAGACATCCTGCGTCCGTCCGGAAACGTTCTTAAAGGCCGCCGTTTCGTTATATCCGAGCACGTCGAATACCCACGCGGGCTGGGCGTCCGCTTCCATCGTAAAATATTCGCTGCGGGCCATGCAGTAAACGAGGGGCGTGACGGCGCTTGGAAAGCCCTCTGAAGAGGAGATCCTGAAACGATAATGGCCGTCGGTAGTCACCACGGCGCGTCCTCCAGCGGGAACGGAGATGACCTCTTGCTTTATCCCGCCGCCGCGATCATAGAAAAAGTCCTTATCGTTCACCGTGCCGTCGGCATTGAAGATATAATACGCCCACGCCTCGTTGCTTTCGGTGCGTAAAAGCACGTTCGCGCTGTGATCCGTGACGTTCTTAAACGCATACGTTTCGCCGAAGCCGATATCTGCGTGAAGAAGGGCCGACGGCTCGTTTTTTTGTGCGGTCACGTCGCCGTCTATTTTAAGCATACTTGACGATGCGCAGCCGCAGTCGCGGATTATAAGCTGCCCTCCGGCGGGAAGGACCAGCGGATCGTGCCAACCGGGGTCGTACACATCGCGCGCCGTTACGTTCCCTTCGGCGTTGGTTATGACGTAATCCATTCGGGATATATCGCTTATCGATATGTCCGTTTCCCCTATGTTCTTCACCGTCCAGCATTCGCCGGGACCGATACAAAGATAATTCGTCTCGTCTCCCTCCGCCATGGCAGGTACGAACAGCGAAAGCGCAAAAAGAAGCGCAAGCGCCGCGCCGAGCATTCGTTTCTTCACAAAGAATCAGCTCCCTCTCGTTTTTTTATATCATACCATAACCAGCGGCGTCCCGCAAGGAAGTAACGGCGGGGCGCCTAAGCTTTCGCTTCTTTCATTAAATCCAAGCGGCGTGATAAGCCTTCAAAGTAAAAACAGCTTCGCGGTCTAATGACCGCGAAGCCGTTTCTTGTCCGTGCGTTCAATATACGGAATAAAGTATTTTTGCCACTTCGGCGCGGGTAACGTAATCGTTGGGCGCTAAAGTTCCGTCGGTATATCCGGAGATCACTCTTATGGCAACAAGTCTGTCCACATATTCGCTTGCCCACGCGGGTATCTTGGCCGCATCCTTAAATGATATGGAGTCAGCCTTGAATCCGGCAGGCACGAGCCTTCCTATCGCCGTTATTACCTCGGCGCGCGTAAGTCTTGCATCGGGGTCGAACACGACTGCATTCTCCCCTGCGGGACGTCCCTTCATTACTCCGGCCTGCGCCACGGCATATATTTCTTTTTTCGCCCATTCGGGCAGTTTATCGTTATCCTCAAAAGTTACGGTATAACCGTCGTCAACACTTGTATCGAGATTTAAATACCGGCTCAGCATAACGGCGAACTCGGCGCGCGTCACTCTGTTCTGAGGCAGATAATAAAGCTTCTTCGAGGACGTGTCCTCAACGCCCTTCACAAGTTTTGCATTATAGAGATAATCTATATAATCACGCGCCCAATGGCCTTCCACGTCGCAAAACGCGCTCTCGTATCCCTTAAGGTCAACGTAGAACGAAGCGTATCTGAGCGCGCGGTTCCCAGCCGTATCGACCGCCGTTATCGTGACCTTGTGCATACCCTTGTAAAAATCGTTTTTAAGGTGCGCCATAAGTATGCCTGTCGCGGGATCGTAAGAAAATTCCGTATCCTTGCCGTCAACGATCAACTTGATGTTTTCCGTCTCCAGCGTGTCATTATCCGTTATCCGCGCCCCGATGTTCAAAAACTCGTTCTCGTAGTTCCATTCATCCATCGGGTCTATCGCTATCATGGGCGGCGTATCAACTTCATCCTTACCAACGGTGATATTTATCGTTTTTGATACGTCGCCGTAGCTTACCGTTATCGTACCGCTTTGCCTTATCTTGTCGGAAGCCTTGAAAACGCCGTTCTGCGTTATCGTGCCCAGATTCGGAGAAGACACGCTCCACGTAAACGAATCATTCGACGAATATATCTCCAAAGTATTCTTATACGCCTTTGCGCCGAAGGTCATCTCCTCGCCGATTTTAAGGTCCACGTTTGAAACGGCCTTTCCGTCTGCATATACGTCTATAGAGTCTATCTTATCTAAAATCGTAAGCGTCGTTTCGCCGTTCGCCGCGCCCCATACCGCGCTTATCGTACCGGTCCCCACGGTATTGCCCGTCGTAAGATATGCCGACTTTGCATCTGCATTAACGCTGCCCATGCCTTCAGTCACCGTAAACATTATGCTCTCCGGCTCCGGCGCGGCTGCCGCGTTGTAAGAAACGTCGGCTGCCTTTATATCAAGAGGTATCGTTGCGCCCGGCAGCGCCTCTATATTATAAGGATAGAAAAGCAAGCGATACACCATGCCGTCGGGATTTAAGGTGTTTGCCAAAAGCAAAAAGTTCGCGTTGCTTCGCGGAGCGCCGTCGGACACTTCGTTTATCACCTCGCCCGTCGCATAGCCGGGCAGTCTTAAATACGTCGTGGACGAGCCGCCGCCGTCAAGTATGAGCGCGCTTTCACATCCGAGCGAAAGCATGAACTCGGCCGTTTCCGTAACGGTCGCGCCTGCCGAATGTCCCGTAAGCCTTCCGTCTATCTGTGCTGCGACGAGCTTTTGGTCCGAAGTCACGCCCACTGCCGTGCGCGGAGCCGTTTCCGTCGTATCGTCAGGCAGGAGGATACCGTCCTTTATAAGTATCTGTCCGCCGCCTATCGCCTCTTTAACGTCGTTCCACTTGGGATCCTGCGCTTCGAAAGTTATATTATAAGTTTGTCCCAGGGCTATCCCTGCCACACGATCGAGCGGTCCGTCGTTGTCAACGCTTAAAAGCAGCGCATTATCAAGCATTTTTATATTGCCCGCGTCTGTCATTATATCGCTTACTTTTACAGTCACGCTCTTGCCTATACCCACCTCGCCCGACAGTATATCGAGAACGATATGAGTGCCGACAGTCGTGGTGCGGCTCTCTGTCGAGAAATCGCCCGAAAAGAGGTACACGCCGTACATGGTGCGGTATTTGTTGAAATGGTCTATGGGAATGACCGCGCCGTCTTCGCCCTTCATGGATATCTTAAGCTTCGGCTCGCCTACGATTATCCCGCCGTTATAATCAAAGCCTATTGCGGGATATCCCGCGTCCGACGTGTTGAGCACGCCGTTATGCACCGACATACCTAAGGGTATGCCCGTCATGAACGAATAAAAGTCGCCGTTTATACCGCCCGAAATGCTAAGCCCCTCCGACGATGCGGCATAATCCACAACGGAGGTTATGGCCGAACGGCCGTAAAGCTTAGAGCCGTAAAGTACAACGGGAGAAATCCCCTGCTCCTTTGTATCAACAATAAATACGTTGGCCTCCTGCCTTCCGCGCGATCCGTGCATTGCTATTATCTCGTTATATTCGGCGTTATCCGCAATTTTGAGCGGCGATTCATGTATCACGGCGCCGATAGAAGCGGCTCCCGCATATATGAACGATGAAGCTGCGACCGCTATGCCCAAAACAGCCGCCAAAAGCCGTTTGTATCTTTTTTTCATTTTACCCTCCGTTTTTATAGCTGAATGGTTGATTTACATAATTCATTTTATACCTAAAGAAGTCAAATGTAAAGAGTCCGTTAGACGTCGTTTCGATTAATTTGTACGCTTACCCCCTTTCATAAACCGAAAGTCGATTGAAAAATTATCTTTTTTGTTACGACTGTCGTGTTTTTGGCAAAATATATGATATACTTAAAATATAGGCTTTGTATTAAGCTGTTTACGGGTAATACCGAAAAACATATAAAGGAGGTACTTTTATGAAAACTTTAGAGCTTAAAAAGAATTTCTATTATACCGGCGTACATGATACGGACCTTCGCGTTTTCGATATCGTAATGAGGACCGAGTTTGGCACGACTTACAACTCGTATATTTTAAAGGGCAGCGAAAAGACGGCCCTCTTTGAAACGGCCAAGCTTAAATTTTATGATGAGTACATCGAAAGCGTAAAAGCGGTGACCGACGTTGCAAATATTGATTACATCATCGTGGATCACACCGAACCCGACCATGCGGGCAGCATAGAGAACCTTATCGCGCTCAATCCCAATATAAAAATAGTTGCTACGGCTACGGCGATAGGCTTTTTAAAGCACATCGTGAACCGCGACTTCTATTCGATAACGGTAAAAGACAACGACACTCTCTCGCTTGGCGACAAGACGCTTAAATTCATGGTGCTTCCGAACCTTCACTGGCCGGACTCCATGTATACCTACATCGTTGAGGACAAGACGCTCGTTACGTGCGATTCCTTCGGCGCGCACTACTGCCACGAGGACATTTTACGAAGCAAGGTCGCAAACGAAGACGATTACAAGAGCGCGGCGAAGTATTATTTCGACAACATCATAGGCCCCTATAAGAATCCCTACATGGTAAGAGCTTTAAAGCGGGTAAAGGAGCTCGATCTCGATATGATATGCCCCGGCCACGGCCCCGTGCATGACGCTAAGATAGACGAGCTTTTCGCACTTTATGACGAATGGTGCGAGGACAAAAACCCCAACACCAAAAAGACTGTCGTCATGCCATACGTTTCGGCCTACGGCTATACGAAGCAGTTGGGTGAAAAGATAGCCGAGGGCGTGCGCGACGCGGGCGACATAGAAGTAAGGCTTTACGATATGGTAGAGGCCGACGCGGGCGAGGTATTGGGCGAAATAGGCCATGCCGACGGTCTGCTCTTCGGTACGCCCACGATAATCGGCGAGGCGCTCTCTCCCATATGGTCGCTTACCACCTCGATGTTCGCGCCCGTTCACAAGGGCAAGCTCGCATCAGCATTCGGAAGCTACGGCTGGAGCGGCGAAGGCGTTCCCCATATAATCGAGCGCTTAAAGCAGATAAAATTAAAGGTGCCGGACGAAGGCTTTAGGATCCGCTTCAAGCCGAGCGACAATCAGCTTTTGGACGCATACGAATACGGATACAATTTCGGCTGCATCCTTCTTGAAAAGGATAACGACAGGATCAAAAAAGAAGCTAAGGGCCCCCGCACCCTCGTTAAATGCTTGGTTTGCGGAGCAATATTCGACTCGTCGCTCGAAGTATGCCCCGTATGCAACGTAGGAAAAGAAAACTTTGTTCCCGTAGAGGAAGAAGAGGATAAATTCGTAAAGAATACCGACGAAAAGTTCGTAGTCTTGGGCGGCGGAGCTGCGGCGCTCAGCGCGGCGGAGGCTATACGCGAGCGCAACAAGACGGCAAGCGTGATCATGATATCCGACGAGGAGATCCTTCCCTATAACCGTCCTATGCTCACGAAGTCGATGCTTGCCGACTTTACGTCGGATCAGATGGCTGTTCACACTAAAGACTGGTACGAGGAAAACAATATCGAAACCGTGCTTTCGACCACGGTAGAAAAGATCGACCCCGACGCAAAGACCGTAACTGCCGGCGGCAAGGCTTATGCATACGACAAGCTGATCTACGCTCTCGGCGCAAAGTGCTTCGTGCCGCCGTTCAAAGGCGCAGACCAGGATCACGTCGTATCCATACGCACGATAAAGGATACGCGCAAGATAAAAGAGATGCTTAAGACCGTTAAGAACGTAGTCGTTATCGGCGGCGGCGTTTTAGGTCTTGAGGCGGCTTGGGAGCTCAAAAAGACGGGCTGCGCCGTAACGGTGCTCGAGGCAGGCCCCGCGCTCATGGGACGCCAGCTTGACGCTGCCGCTTCAAATATGATAGGCGCTATCCTTGAAAAGAACGGCTTTACGCTCACCGTCGGCGCAAAGATAGCCGAGATAGGCAAAGACGCCGTAACGCTTGAGGACGGCCGCTCCTTCCCCGCAGAGCTCGTAGTTATCTCCACCGGCGTATCCCCGAACGTAGCTGTTGCGAAGGAAGCCGGCGTCTACGCCGAAAGGAACATCTTCGTATCCGACAAGATGGAGACGAGCGTTGACGATATCTACGCATGCGGCGACTGCGCTCAGTGCAACGGCATAAATTATGCGCTCTGGTCTCAGTCCGTAGCTATGGGTCAGGTTGCCGGAGCTAACGCCGCCGGCGACGACGTGACTTACGAGGGCGTAACGGGCGCGCTCGTATTCAACGGCCTCGGTTCCAGCCTCTTTGCGCTCGGCGACAACGGAAAGAAGCCCGACAAGAGCTACCGTACCGTAGAACTTAAAGACGACCAGCGTCATATGTACGAAAAGTATTACTTCCTCAACAACCGCCTTGTAGGCGTTATCCTCATCGGAGACACTTCGAAGATGGTGAAGCTCACCGAGGATATCAAAAACGGCGCGAAGTTTGAAGAGGTCATAAAAATAAACTAAAGCAAAGGAGAAAAAAGACATGAAATACGAATGCCCCTGCGGATACGTTTACGATCCCGCCGTGGGAGATCCCGACAACGGCATAGCTCCCGGAACGAAATTTGAAGACCTTCCCGCAGATTGGGTCTGCCCCGTCTGCGAAATGGGCAAGGATGAATTCTCTCCCGCAGAGTAAAACCAAGCGGGGCTGCATCACGCAGCCCCGCTTCAGTCTATCATAAAAGCTTTTACATGCAAAGCGAGTTTTAAAAAATCCTCGATCCTTAAAACACAGCTCCCGACTCCCATGAAAATATGCGCAAGCGCATTTTTGAGGCGGTTCGGGCGTTTATTTATAAGCCCCGGCCCATGCTTTATCCTCATGTGCGCATCTTAGGCGTTTCACGACACTGTGCAAGCCTTCGCGCCACCTCGCCCGTAGGCCACCTGAGCCTGTTGTTTATCCTCGTCGCAGGTATGTCTTTTACAAAACCGCGCGCCGTACACGCGTGCTTCATCCCAAGCTCATGCGCTACGTCTGTAAGCGTCATGTGGCCTCCGTAAATACTTCGCAACTCCTCCTTTATCTTTGATTCCTCCGCCGTAAACATTCTTTCTTGCATATTTGCGCCTCCTTCTTCTTAACAATATGTTTAATTATCGCTTGACGTATTGTAAATTCTAAACTGATACTACACCCATATTTACATTTTGTCAAGATATTTTGAAAAATTTCTTTACAAAATGCAAAATGATTCTTGACTTTACATTTTGTCGTGTTATCATTATAGGCGGGGAGATGCAAATGAAAAGACTTCGCGAACTGAGAAGATCAAAAAAAATCAACATGAAAGAGTTGGGGAAAATAATCGGCGTTTCCGAAGGAGCCGTTTCACTCTATGAAAACGGCAAGCGCAAGCCCGATTATGAAACGCTTACGGCTCTTGCCGACTATTTCGGCGTATCGACCGATTATCTTTTAGAGCGCACCGACACTCCGCATACCGCGCCCGAAAACGACGGCGGCAAACGGCTGATACCCGTGCTTGGCCGCGTTCAGGCGGGAGTACCGATAGAGGCGGTAGAGGAGGTGCTCGACTGGGAGGAGCTTGACGGCGCTTTCTCCAAAGAGGACGATTATTTCGGTCTGCGCATCCGCGGCGATTCAATGGAACCGCGCATCTGCGAAGGCGACGTGGTCATCGTGCGTTGTCAGAATTATGCCGAATCAGGCGATATCGTTATCGCGCTCATAAACGGAAACGATGCAACGATCAAAAAAATCAAATACCGAAGCGACGGCATACTTCTTATTCCGTTCAACACAAATTACGAACCTATGTTCTATTCAAAAAAAGAAGTGGAACGATTACCCGTTCTTATCATAGGGCGCGTGGTTGAGCTCAGAGGAAAATTTTAAAGCGTGGGATATCAAAATATGATACCCCACGCTCTTTCAGACTGTCGAAAACGGGTCGGAACGATGAAAATCTGGGTCTGTCCCAAAATTTGTGTAAAGTCCGAAGCATGGTGTAAAACAGAGCAAAAATAATATATTGCGGGAGGGCGGATTATTCCGGCCTCCCTTTCTTGCAGTATAAGCGGGAACGGAATGCATGTCAAGGGCGGCGGC